>NZ_JBSRZI010000009.1:0-204659 GCF_054057495.1 Mucilaginibacter sp. UYNi724
TATACTTTAAATGCGAGGCTTCACCTTTTACTTTAACTACCTTGTAACTCATTTTGTTGACCATTTATTAGTCAACTTTTTTCAGGACGAGACATACAAACAATAAGCCCCCACATTGCTGCGGGGGCTTCGATAAAAAACACTTACAAGTGGTAACCTGTACTATCTGTTAAACTTACAGTTTCCTTTTAAATATCCTGTATCGGTACGAGCCTAACTGCCCGGTGTAGACCATGATATAGATATTTCCATTAGCCCGTTCAACGCCAGCTATTTTATAGCCCGACGGAATAGCGTAATCTTTAAATGTAGCGCCAACATCATTAGATACGTGCAAGCTGTTCATATTGCTGTAAACTACGTAGTCGCCAAAGGTTTTCACAAGGAAGTTAAATTCGTTGGATACTAAAGTCCAGCTTTCGCCCTGGTTGGTTGATTTGTATAAGCGCTGATCTGTAATTTGCGACCTGGTAGTTTCCGGGCTAAATAAGCAGAAGATGCTTGAGCCGGTTATTTCGAAAAAATTTTGGGAGCCATAATCCAGGAAGTATAAACCGGTTGTAGCGCTTGCTGCCAACCATGTTTTGCCCTGATCGGTAGAACGGTATAGCTTTTTGGGGTCAGTGGCGCCGTGGGTGTTGTTGCTGGTTTTAATCGCATAGAAGTATTTGCCGTTGTAGTCGCTTGAGATATATTCTAACCCGCTACCGGTAGGGGCGTTGGTTTTAGTCCAGCTTGAGCCCGCATTTTGGGATCGAAACAATTCGCCGCCTGATAATAACGACACAACGTTATTCTTTGCCGAAATGCCGGTAAAGCTCCTGTCCGGGGATGATGCGTCCGGGACAAGTTTTGTCCAGTTGATACCGTCGGTGGTTTTTGCAACGCCTTTACTGGTAGTTACATAATACGTACCACCGTCAGCTTTTATTAGATGGATACTTAAGCCCGAAAACGATAATGGGAGCTTTTGATAGACATTGGTGTAAGTAGCACCGTCGGCGGTGTAATATAAAAAATTTGCGCCATCGGCCCCGCTAAACATGAAGCTGTTGCCGGATGATGCGGATAATACAGTTGTTTGCAGTGGGCTACCGAAATCTATCGGCGTCCAATCGCTGTTGTTTTGTGGGACAGTTACCGTGAATATACCCGCACTTGTTAACGCAGCACCCTTATTCACCGTAAGGTTTAGTTTGCCAGTAGTGGCACTTTGCGGTACCACAGCTTTTATTTGGGTTGCCGTAGCTGCTATTACATTAGCACCAACCAGTAAGCCTGTAGGGCCGCTAAATTTTACTACATTATCTGTTAGGGTTGTGCTATAATTTGTTCCCGTGATCGTAATGGTATCGCCAACTTTACCCGAGGTAGGGCTAAAGCTTGCTAGTGTCGCAGCTTGTATGTAGGTAAATGTAGGGCCGTTAGCAACTTCGCTGTTTTTTACTTTTACGGTTACGGCACCAGTGGTGCCTGCAACGGGCGCTTTAACCATTAACTTGGTTGCGGTTGCAGATATAACTTCGGCTTTCGTGCCGTTAAACTGAACAATATCATCAGCGGGTGTAGTGCTGTAATTTACACCGGTGATGGAAATGGTGTCGCCAACGCGGCCTTTAGCAGGGGCAATGTTTTCTATGGTAGGTTTATCGGCTACCGGGGTTGGGTCTTTTACTTCCGATTTTGGTTTGGTTATCACCGATGCAAAAGTGATTGTAAAATCACCTGCCGAGTTAAATTCACGGCCATCCGCCGTTTTGAATTTGATATCCCATTTAACGGTGATGTAGGTATCAGTTATGGTAACAGTGATTGAGCCTGATAACGCATAATAAGCGTTGCCACTATTATAATACTGCACATACGTTTGGCTGGTACCGGCATTTAATTTAATAGTTTTAGTGCCCGGGTTTAATGATGTGCCTACCTTTTTTGTTAGGGCGATGGAACCGTTCTTCAGGTCATCTAAGAAGAAGGTGAGTTTATTGCCGTCGGTATCCAGCGTTGCAGATGTTTCCAGAGACTTAACGCCGTCGCCGCTGGTTGTGTAAAGAGTCGATTTAATGCCATTCTCTTTGATTGCGAAGTCTTTTCCATCAATTTTACCCTCTGCTTTTGGGGTAACGTTTACCGGGGTAATTGGCGTGGGTTTAATGGTTGTCTCTTTTTTACAAGAGCTTACTATTGTAAGTAACAGGAACATCATTACAGATGTTCTTTTTAGTATTTTTTGTAATTGTGCTTTCATGATCGGGCAGGAGATTAAGTGTCCTTAAATGTCTGCCAATTAAATGGTTAGCCATATACCGCATATGTGGTATATTAAACTGCGTAAAAAACACAAGCAACAAAAAAGCCTCCCATTGGGAGGCTTTAAATATATTCTGTGAAGAGCGTATCTTAAACTTCTGCTAAGCTTTCGCCGGTAACGGTTGCTTTGATTTTTGCTTCCAGTTCTTCCATCAGTTCGGGGTTGTCCAGTATCAATTGTTTAACTGCATCCCGGCCCTGGCCTAAACGGGTTTCGCCATAGCTAAACCACGAACCTGCTTTTTTAATGATATTATACTCCACACCCAAATCGATGATCTCGCCTGCTTTAGAGATACCCTCACCAAACATAATGTCGAACTCGGCAATACGGAAAGGCGGCGCAACTTTATTTTTAACGATCTTCACCTTAACGCGGTTACCTGATACTTCGTCGGTATCTTTAATTTGAGAGATACGGCGCACATCCAAACGTACCGATGCGTAGAATTTCAATGCGTTACCACCAGTAGTAGTTTCGGGGTTACCGAACATTACGCCAATTTTATCGCGTAACTGGTTGATGAAAATACAGCAGCAACCTGTTTTGCTGATGGTACCTGTTAGTTTACGCAATGCCTGCGACATTAAACGGGCATGTAAACCCATTTTAGAATCGCCCATTTCACCTTCGATCTCCGCCTTGGGCACCAATGCCGCAACAGAGTCGATAACTAATATATCAATAGCACCTGAGCGGATCAGGTTATCGGCGATTTCCAAAGCCTGCTCGCCGTTATCCGGTTGTGATATTAAAAGGTTCTCTACATCTACACCCAGTTTTTTGGCGTAAAAACGGTCAAAAGCGTGCTCAGCATCAATAAATGCTGCTATGCCACCTTTCTTTTGGGATTCGGCTATGGCATGTATCGCTAATGTTGTTTTACCTGACGATTCCGGGCCATAGATCTCTATAACCCTGCCTTTTGGTAAACCACCTACACCTAAAGCGATATCAAGGCCCAAAGAACCGGTTGATATAGTTTCTGTAGGTTCAATAACGGAGTCGCCCAACTTCATGATGGTACCTTTACCGTATGATTTTTCTAGCTTATCTAACGTTAGCTGTAATGCCTTTAATTTATCTGCGTTGCTCATCTTAAATTATTGTGAAACAAATATAATACATTTTTTATAATTACTAATATTTTTAGTAATTATTTTTTATTTATTGATTTTGAACTTAAAATAGCTTTAAAATCCTTCGACAACCTCCGGATTACGAGCCATTTGTGCCTGACGTAAACTTACTTATCGCTGCCGTACCAATCAAATATCTTTATCAACACTGCGTTTGGCAAGTTCTTTACTTATAGCGTTTAAGGTCTTTCTCTTTTTGGCTTCTTTGGCTTTGCGGATATTTGCAGCTTCGGCTTTTAACAAGGCGGTCTCTGTGTTTTGCTGTTCATAATATTTGCAGAACCAGGTAAGCGGGCAAATTTCGCATTTGGGCGTACGGGCCACGCATATATAACGCCCGTGCAATATCAGCCAGTGATGTGCAATGGCCAAGGTGTTTTGCGGGAGGTATTGTACCAGCTGCTTTTCTACCGCCAGCGGGGTGGTAGCCCGTGTGGTTAAGCCAATGCGGTTTGATACCCTAAATACGTGTGTATCTACCGCTATAGCCGGCGCATCAAATACCACCGATGCGATTACATTGGCGGTTTTGCGCCCAACCCCCGGCATTTGCTGCAACTCATCTAAGCCGGATGGTACTATCCCATTAAACTTCCCAACCAGCATTTTACCCATACCTGCAAGGTGTTTGGCCTTATTGTTTGGATAACTAACGCTGCGGATATAGGTGAAGATCTCGTCCGCATCAGACGCTGCCAGTGCTTCGGCATTGGGGAAACGTTTGAAAAGGGCGGGGGTGATTTGATTAATGCGCTTATCGGTGCATTGTGCCGATAGGATCACGGCTACTAACAACTCGTATGGGCTATTATAATGCAGTTCGGTTTCGGCCTCTGGCTGATTTTTGGAAAAGTATTCTACAAAATGGTGGTAGCGGTCGGCTTTAAGCATGGTTGGTTCACTGGTTCATTAGTTCAATTGTTCATTGGTACTTGCCTAAAGCTTGCCGCCAATAATTACAAAATTATTAAACTATCCACCAATAAACTAATCAACCAGTGACAAATGAACGTTCGTAAAAAATAGAAAGGTTCATAAATCAAACCAATGGGTGTTATACCCAGCCGGAATTATCTATGAACCAGTGCGTTGGCGTAGTACTACTTAGCGACGGCTTTTTGAATAATCGAGGATGTAGTGAATCGTCTGCAGTTTTGGCTTCTTTTTAAGAAGGTCCAAATCAGCACGGAGTGAATGATAAAATATCATATCGTCCGCTTCCAGATTTTCATTTACTACCTCTGATTGTTTCACCTGCGCTTTGTTAGTGACCGCATTAAAAATTGAAGTAAAGGTTTCACCCATAAGCTGTTGATTGTTTAATTATAAAAGTAACGAGAATTATTTATTAATATTTTATAAAAATGAAAATTAAATGAAATTTCTTTCGTGGGTTAATATTTAACTGAAGCTATAAGGTGCAATTAAGAATATTAACTTATTCAATTGAAATTTCACAAGAAATTCGACTTTTAAACGATAGGAGGTTGTTGTATATTGTTGTGAACCTAACAAAAAAAGCCACCCCATACAGGACGGCTTTTGTAACAATATTATTATATTTTTTCTATGGACTAATTACATCGCCGGTGCTTGTTTATTCTGCGCTTCGGCTACGTTGCCGCCGCGGCCTTTGGCATCAAACGCGCGGAACTTGATGATGCCGTTTGCAGGGATAGGGTTTTCGTAAAGGGGGCTGTTGGCATCCGGCTCTTTACCGTTGGTGGTGTAACGGATAACCATACCGGGGAACTGGATATTGCTTTTGTATTTGCCATCCTCTACAATTACTCCCGGTTTTGGGATGCGGAAATTGTAGCCGCCGTTGTAGTATGCTAAGCGTGGCAATTCGCGTTTGCCTAAAATATTCAGGAATTTGCTCCAATCGGCATTGTACATTTCGCGGGCTTTGGTGGTATCGCGCTCGGTAGCCCATGCCGGGTCTTTAGCCCAGGCGCGTTCTGCCAAACCTATTAGCTTAGGGAAGATCATGTAATCCATCCGCTCCGGCGATTTCACCGTTTCGGCCCAAAGCGCGCCTTGCAGGCCTATAATGTTTGTTTTACCATAATCGGTAAGGCGTTGTTTGCCTATAAAAATGTTGCGGTTTATGGGCTGGCCATTCTTATCTACGTCGGCATTTTTAAAATAATCGTAAGGGATAAACGAGAAGAATTTATCGATGCCCAAAAACGCGCCCCAATAATAACCAGGCTCATCAAATGATTTGTAGTTGGCCATATCAAAGTACAGATTAGTTACACAGGTAAGTACCGTTTTATAACCACCGTTTGCCAGTTTATAGGCCAGGTCTTCCTGCCCGTCGCCAAGTACGTTGTTCCAAACATCAACCTGCATCTTCTCGCCAGCAAATTGCGGGTTAGGCACATAAGTGCTTTGCCCGTCTACCAGGGTTTTGCGCAGGGCCATTTCTTCCCAGCCCGCCAGGCGGATGTTGCGTTTCTTCAGGATCTCGTTCACTCTGCCGTAAAAGTAATACCACAGGTCGCCCGTGTTTTGGATGTCGGGGTTGCTTGCCTTTAGTGCTAAATACGACGGCGATTTTTCCCAAACATGCGGCGGCACTTCGTCGCCACCAAAGTGGATAGCAGGCAATGCGGCACCAGCCTCTTTGTACATATTCACCAGGTCGCCAACTACGGTTTCGATGTAGTTATAGGTTGATGGCATCGATACATCTATCACATTATCGTTCCAGTATTGTACCGAGCGGTATTCGGACTTATCATTTACATCGCGCAGCAAATTGCGTTCGGCACCCGCCTTATCGCCGGCAGCCATCAGGCGGTCGTACCTCGCATCCATCGCTTTGATAGAAGCACGTGCGTGGCCGGGGGTCTCTATCTCTGGCAATACAATTATGTGGCGCTCTGTGGCATATTTTAAAATTTCTATGTAGTCGGCTTTGGTATAAAACCCCGTGCCGGAAGTATTTGTAAAATCGGGGCCTGAACCATGCGAGGCGGGCAGGAAGCCTTTACTATCTAACGTATGCCCGCGTTTAGAACCAACGGCTGTCAGTTCCGGTAACGATGGGATCTCTATCCTCCAGCCCTCATCATCGGTTAGGTGCATGTGCAGGGTGTTCAGCTTGTACACGCCCATCAGGCTAATGAGTTTTAGCACCTGTTGTTTGCTTTGAAAGTTACGCGCTACATCCAGCATTACGGCTCGGTATGGGAAACGCGGTTCGTCCTTAACATTCACACAAGGCACAGGAATGCTGGCCTGCGCTTTCATCCATGGGGAGGCAGATATAGCGGTTTTGAACGACTGAATACCGTAGAATAAACCTGCCGTGGTTGATGCCGAGATAGTTATGTCATTGGGCGTAACGCTAAGCGTGTACGCCTCGGCACCTAAGCTTGCGTCCTTTTTAAAGATGATCTTTTTATCTTTTGATGTCCCTTTTAATTTACTGCCCACAAGATTTTCGATATCGGCGATAAAATTGCCCTTCTCTTTGGCAAAGAGTGGGTCGCTAACTATAGCGACGGCATTAGTGATGATAAAGCTGCCCGTATTCTCGGTATAACTCACCGGCGTAGGAATGATTTTTTGCAATTGCGATGAGGGTACATCCTTTACTATCTTGTTTTGGTTGTACAATATCTCCGGTGTAATTAATCCCTGGTAAGTCGGGTCAAATGGTTTAACGGTAAATTCGCCGGGCAGGTAGCCTTTGGTTGGCTCGGCATCCCAAACAAAGTACGGGCCTTCAATGGCATCGGTAAAGTTTACCACCACGGCCTCGCAGATATAATCTATCCGGATACTTTCACCGGGCCTTACTTCCTTAAATTTTTCGTTTGGGGTGATGCTGTATAAGTCGCCATTGGCCTGTACTATTTTGGCGTTACCGCTCACCGCATCCGCAATAAAATTACGCGACGAGTTAAAATAGATCTTCCAGCCACCCGCAGGCAAGGTTTGCTTCCCCTTGTTGGTGATAACTAACGACGTAAGCGCCTCGGGTTTATTCTTGTAATTGTTATCTACAACTTCCCAGCTTAGGTGCAGGTCTTTGATATCAAATGTTAGCGCATTGGCCATTACATTCACAGTGCATAGAGCAACAAACAACAACAGGGTTATAAAACGGCGCATTAGTTTATATTTAGGTTTATAACCGTAAATATAATGATTTTAAGATGTAGAAATACTTTTTAAAATATTTTTTAAAGTACAAATTTTATCCAACCTTCACCCTCGTATCCAAACGCGAATTGTTTGGGATGGATGATCTCGGCCAGGATCTCTACTGAGTCTACCACCCGTGGGCCGGGCCGGTTAAAGTACTGGTTGCCATCGGCAATGTAAACTCGGTTATTTTTCACCGCTTTCAAGTCGGCGAAGCCGGGTTGCTCTAACAGGATATTGATCTCGCGCATGGTGCGCTCGATAGAAAAGCCGCAAGGCATCAGCAGGATAATTTCGGGGTCGCTTTCACGTATGTCACCCCAACTTACATAGGGCGAATGCTTGCCGGCTTGCGCCAATATGGGTGTGCCCCCCGCAATTTGCACTAATTCGGGGATCCAGTTACCGGAGATCATCATGGGTTCCAGCCATTCCACACAGGCAACGGTTGGCTTGTTTTCCATAAACTTCAGCTTATGGCGGATGATGTCGACACGCTCGGTAAGATCATCCAATAACCGCTCACCTGCATCTACCACGCTTAGGGCAGCGGCTACGGTTTTGATATCTGCAAAAATATCGTCCAGGCTGTTGGGTTGCAGCGAAATTATCCGCGCCTGTTTATCTAAATAGTTTTCCAGCGCCTCCTCTACCTCGGGCAACGATACCGCGCAAACCTCGCACTGCGCCTGCGTAATCACTACATCCGGCGACAATTCTTTGATCACCTCCCGCTTAACCGTATAAACCGATAATGCATCGGCCAAGATCTCTTTCACCTTAACATCAATATCGGCACTGCTCATGCCATCGGAAAAGTTTGCTTCAGAGCATACAGGCAAGCTTTTTACACGCTCCGGGTAATCGCACTCGTGCGAGCGGCCCACCAGGCTGCTTTCTAATCCTAATGCGCAAACTATCTCGGTAGCGGCGGGTAATAACGAAACTATTTTATGAGCAGACATAATTTTCAGTTTGCAGTGTGTGGTTTGCAGTTTGCATAAACACACAGCTTTATGGTGCAAATATGCAAATTATAGAAACGGATAGAAAATGGATTTCTGGTGTCGCTTGTTACCCACCATCGTTCTGCCCAATTTCGGACAAAGCTATTTTGTCTGACAGGGGAAATAAAAAAAGAAATCCCACCAATCGAATAGATCGCTGTTTTGTCGCGGTTCACCTGAGCCTGACCAACTGAATGTAAGATATCCAAATGCGGCCTCAGCGCGTTGCGGGTAGCACAGGCTCTGCCTTACTACACCCTTTAATAGCGACGCGGTACAGCCGCGTGTTTTTTCTTTGGTTCCGTTTCTTTTTTGCGACAGAAAAGAAAGGAACAATCACAGAACTGGTGATTTGAAACCGCCATTCCTAACGAAGAATTAACCCGCAATTTTATCTAAAAGCGTCGTCGACTGCCTGCTGCAATTATCCTCTTAAATATTATCTTTACGGCAATGATATTCCTAACCTTTTTTATCGGGATAATAGCCAACTTTATTGGCTACATACCACCCGGTAACATCAACCTTACTTTAATGCAGATCACCATAAACCGCGGCATGAAACAGGCGCTGCAGTTTATTATAGCCTTTAGTTGTATAGAGTTCTTTTTTACCTACGCGGTGATGCAGGGGGCAAAATGGTTATCTGAAGAAGTTAAGCTTGATACCATTATCGACTGGGTAATGGTGGTGCTATTTGGCACGCTGGGTACCATTACCTGGCTTAACCGCAACAAGCCACCAAAAACTACTTACAGTAACCACGCCAGCATTAAGTACGGCATATTGCTGGGTTTCCTGAACCCCATGCAGATCCCCTTCTGGATGGTGACAGGCACGTACCTGATCACACATGAATGGATAGAGGATGGCGCCGTCGCGTTGGTTATTTTTAGTATCGGATCGGCAGCGGGGGCGTTTATAGCGCTGTACCTATATGCCCGCTTCGCTAAATTTTTACAGAAAAAGTTTGAACTAAGCACTAAAGCGGTGGATATCGCTATCTCGATCTTGTTCTTTTCGTTTGCCGCTTACCATATTTTTAAGCAGATCTACCTGGTTTATTTTAAGCACCGCTAAAACCTTTAATGGCCTCGAAGTATGCTTAAATAATCAAACCGAACCTATCGCAGGTCGTTTTTTGGTGATTTAATGTGGAAAAATGTGCAATTATTGGGGGTGTCTCATGGTGTACCACGCTGTACCGTTTTTTGGTGAATGAGATGGCAGCCCAAAATCGTTTAAAGTATTAAATTACAGAATATTCTTTATTTTATTTAAAAAAACACTCGAGGTAAGATGGAAAATTGATAATTTGTTATTAACTGATTATCAATTTGTTCCGTTTTTAATTTGAGTTATGTAATAAAAAGTGGGACACCTTGTTGATTTGGGCGGCTATTCTTCGGCTACCTGCGGTTTGGCGGTGTTGATATTCCAGATCTTTTCTGCCTTGCGGCCGATGAGCCAAAACGACAACGCCAAGATGGAGAAGAACAGCGTTTTGTTCGTACCATCCCAAAAGTATTCGAAGTATTTGGTGTATAGGAATATGATGAGGAAGGTAATGCCAAACTCGCGGGCTATCTCGTCTTTGTATCTTAACCCGTAAAGCAGGAATGCCCCCGCTACTACAGCCGAGATGATGCCCCAGTAGAAAAGACTGATCTGTTTTATCTGCCACCAAACTTCCATACTGCCGTAATTGCCAAATATGCTAAGCAACCAAAGCGACATAAACAGGTACAGCATGCCGACTACATAGGTGAGTTCCCAGAAGTAAGCAAACCATTTTTTGCCTTTAAGCAGATGGCATGCGCCTACCGCCAGTAACCCGAATAACACAAAACGCAGCGGGTAGTTCATCCCCAAAAAGTATAATGCCCAATTAGTTTGATACCCCGTTTCTGTACCGAACCAGCTGCCCAATGATACCAACGCGAATAGCCAAATAAGCCTCGAGCGCATTCGGGAGGCCAAAACGCCATATATAAACACTGATACCAGGAACAAAATGGAATAATGCCCCGAGCCGTTATCAAACGTTTTACCGAGGTAGGCTATGCAGCTGGCGGTGAAAAATACCCCTAAAAATATAGTGGCCTCGTTACTGAAAACTTTTTCGGGGTATTGTTTTTCGCGTTTACGGCCTATCAAAAACAAGCCTGCGGCTGCTACTCCGGATAAAATACTGATGACAATATCGGGGGTATCGTATAAGGTTTTTATCCAGACGAGAACGGCATCATCTACAATTAATGACCCGATGGCTATGGCGCCACAGAACAGGGCAACCCAAATACTGTACTTAGCCAAACGCATCCAGTCGAACCCTTTTACCTCGTAAGAGGTGCGGAGTTTTTCGGCCTGGGTGGCGTCTACTAAGTTGTTTTTTTGCCAATGCGCGATGGTATCGTTCAAAAAGTCACTTTCCTGCCGGTCGATATTTAGTTTAGCCATAGGTTTACAGATACTAATTTAGGCTAATTACATTAATTAATATGAAGATTTAGTGAAATTGTATATCGCACGAAGAAATACCGGTATGATTTGGCTAAAGCCGGGAAATAATCATTTAAAACCCGCCCCATAAATGGGACGGCAATGAACCAACAATTGGCTATGTATTAAACTGCGGACCGTCGATAATCAACAGGGCTTGTACATCTTCTTTATCCTTGCCCAACTGCACAACCAATTGCTCCAGTGATTCGAACTTAACATCGCCGCGCACAAAGTGTAAAAACTCCATCCTGATCCGCTGGTTGTAGATGTCTTCTTTAAAATCGAAAATATTTACTTCGATATTCCTCGTCATCCCGTTAACGGTTGGGCGGTGACCTATGTATGCCATACCCGTATATTCTTTACCGGCTACCTTAACTTTCACGGCAAAAATGCCATCGGCAGGGATCAGTTTATAGCTTTCTTCGATAAGCAAGTTGGCTGTTGGGTAACCCAACTCGCGGCCTAATTGGTCGCCACGGATAACCTTGCCTGTGATGAAAAACGGATAGCCAAGGCATTCGTTAGCAATATTTATATCGTTATCCAGCAAGGCCTTACGGATACGGGTAGAACTGATGGCAACATCGTTTATATCCTGCTCGGGAATCTCTACCACCTCAAAATCGTATTGAGGGGCAAGGGTAAGCAGGTCCTGCAAGCCGCCCTGCCTGTCCTTTCCAAAGCGGTGGTCGTAACCTATCACGATAGTTTTAGTACCTATCTTGTTCACCAGCACATCACGGATGTAGCCTTCGGCAGTTTGGTTAGAAAAATCTCTGGAGAATGGGGTGATAATTAAATGATCGACGCCTAATTGTTCCAGCAGTTCGGCCTTCTCGTTGATAGTGTTGATAAGTTTGATGCTTTCGTCCTCGGGGTGCAATATCATCCTGGGGTGCGGGAAAAACGTCAGGATAACTGTTTCGCCACCGGTAACGGCAGCCAGTTCTTTTATGCGCGATATAATTTTACGGTGCCCAATGTGCACACCATCAAAAGTACCAATGGTAACCACGGCATTTTTAACAGGCGTAAATTCATCAATATGATTATAGATCTTCATCGTGTAGCTGCACAAAGGTAAAAGGACTAAGCAGCTTTTTGCTTGTTGAAGTGTAAAATTTACAAAGCGGGGTTTACTTGTTCACGCGCTTTCAACTCCCTGATAGTATCTACCAACTCCAATATCTCATGCGCATCTTCAACCTTATAGTTCCCGCTACGTGTACGCCTCAATGCCGACATGTACGCGCCATTATCAAGCGCCTTACCAAAATCGTTCACCAACGAGCGGATATAGGTGCCCTTGCTGCATACCACACGGAAATCAACCTCGGGTAATTCTACACGGGTTATTTCAAATTCGGAGATGGTGACGTTACGAAGTCGCAGTTCCACCTCTTCGCCGCGCCGGGCCTTTTCGTAAAGGCGTTCGCCGTCAATTTTTATCGCCGAGTGTGCAGGAGGGTATTGTTGAATGTCCCCCGTAAATTGTGCGCATGCGGCTTTTATCTGGTCGTCGGTAAGGTGGCTGGTTTCAAATTTCGCTTCCGGTTCGCTCTCCAAGTCATAGGTTGGGGTGGTTGCACCAAGCACCATGGTACCTGTGTATTCTTTCTCCTCGGCCTGGAAGGTGTCTATCTGCTTGGTCATTTTACCGGTACAGATGATAAGTAACCCGGTAGCCAAAGGGTCAAGTGTGCCGGCGTGGCCTACCTTAAGTTTTAAGGGCTTAAAAGAGTTGCGCAGTTTGCCCACTACATCAAAGCTTGTCCATTCTAAGGGTTTATTGATGAGGAGGAGTTGCCCATCGGCAAAGTCTTGTATGGATTGGAAAGAAGTACTCAATACCTAAAGGTTATATCACCTGTAAATTATGCCCGCTTAGGTATAGGATAATTATTATCCCGCCTACCAAAATACGGTACCAGCCAAAAAGCTGGAAGCCGCGGCGCTCTAAAAATGTGATGAATGTTTTGATAGCCAACAGGGCTACTATAAATGCGATGACGTTACCTACAGCCAAAAGCTTGATTTCTTCGCCGGTAAATACGTGGCCGTCTTTGTAAAAATCGTACATCTTTTTCGCCGTTGCGGCAAACATCGTTGGCACTGCTAAAAAGAAAGAGAACTCCGCAGCGGCCTTGCGGCTTAGCTTTTGGCTCATACCACCAACAATGGTAGCAGCAGAGCGCGACGTGCCCGGTATCATCGATAAACACTGGAAGAAACCGATCTTCAACGCGGTTAAATAGCTGATCTCTTTTTCTTCCGTAATAGTTGGCTTGTTAAACCACTTATCTACAAAAAGCAAAATAACGCCACCGATAAATAGGGTTATACCAACTGTTAAAGCGCTTTCCATCAAAGCATCTATCTTTTTACTGAACAGCAACCCAAAGACAGCAGCAGGTATAAATGCTACAAAAAGCTTATAGTAAAAATTGAGCGATTGAAAGAACCGTTTAAAGTACAACACCACTACCGAAAGGATAGCTCCTAACTGGATAGCAACTGTAAACAACTTAACAAAATCGTCGCTTTGAATACCCATTACCGATGAGGCAATGATCATATGCCCGGTAGATGAGATAGGTAAAAACTCGGTGATACCCTCTATAATAGCAAGGACAATTACGTGGATGATATTCATTACTTAACGCTTGGCTTTTTTAGGATTGCGTAAAAACCAAGGCCAAAGCCTGCCAGCACAACAATTGGCGCTATAACAATTTTGGTGGTGCTGTAAATATCAGTAGTACCGCTCATTAACACAAAACCAAAGGCTACCACAGCTACGCTGATGATGAGCCACATGTAGTTGTCTTTAGTAAATATAAATTGAGCAGGCGTAACTTCCGTTACCGGGGCCTGTGTTTTGCTTGCAGCTGTTTTTGTTTGTTGCAGTGCCATATTTTTAATTAGTGAATGTTGAATTAGTGTCCCGATAGCTATCGGGATTTGACCGATTGATATTATTAACTACCTGTACAGGTCGTATATTTTTAAGCGTAAAAATTTGTTAACCGCCAGGAACGTGCTAAAGGCCGATATAAATATGCCCAGTATCACGATGCCTAAAAATACCATACCAAACTCGGCAGGGCTTTGCAGGATAACCAGATCGGGGATCTGCTTGTTGGCTACAAATAACGTTCCTATCAATATCACAATAGATATTAACGCGCCAAGCAAACCATGCCAAACACCGTAAAGCAAAAACGGCTTACGGATAAACCCTTTTGTAGCACCCACCAGTTGCATAGATTTGATCAGGAAACGTTGCGAATAAATGGCCAGCCTGATGGTATTATTTATCAACGCTACCGACAGGATAATGAAGATCCCCGCGAACGCCAGTATAATTAAGCTGATCGATGTTAAGTTAGCGTTCATCTGGTCTACCAGTGATTGCTGGTATTTCACCTCTTTAACCAGTTTGTTTTTAAGCAGCTCGGCTTTAAATTTTTCTATACCGGCGTTGTTGGCGTAATCGGCCTTCAGGTAAATATCCAACGATTGCGATAACGGGTTATACCCCAGGAATTTTACAAAGTCTTCGCCAAGGTCCTTTTGCAGGTTGCGCGCGGCAAGTTCTTTACTTACATACGCGGTTTGCTTTACCATGGGGTTACCGTCCAGTTGTTTTTGCAGTTGCAGCACATCTGTTTCGTGGGCAGAATCGTCCATAAATATATTCAGCACAATGTTTTCCTTAACGTAGCGCGAAAGGTTATTGGCGTGTACCAATATTAAGCCCAACAGCCCTATCATCAATAAAACCATGGCAATCCCAAAAACGGTAGATATGTATATCGTTTTGGTTTTTTTTGCTGATTCGCTTGCTTCAAATTCTTCCATGCGTTGTTGTAGATAGTTTGCGAAATTAACAAACCTGCCCTAAAGGTAAAAGTTTATAGTGGATAATTAACAATAATTAACGGAAGGCAGATCCTATTGATTATATGATTGCCCTGATTCTTTTTTCATTGCCGTCCCATTTATGGGGCGGATCATAAATAATCAGGGCTTGGCTTTAGCCAGAACTTACGTGATTTTTTTGGCTAAAGCCCGGACTTTACTTGAAGGGCCCATCGGCTAAAGCCGATGGCAATGAATTACAGGTAAAAATCGCCGCAATTATACCAAACAATTAAATCAGCGGTCAACAAATCTAACTTTCACCTGTTATCCTTACATGACAACTCCAGCAAACGACCACGATAAACCGTCACCATCTGACACCCCGACCGAAAGGCCTGCCGATAACGGGCACAAAAGCGTTGTAAAAAACGAGGACAAGCGGTACAATGCCGATGAACCCGCGCAAGAAAATGTGGCTAAAAAATATGAGAAGGAAGAGCAGCCCGTTAACCCGGTAAAAAGTCCTCCCAAAGAAAACCAGCCCGATGCATCTGATGATGATAACCGCCGTTTAGAATCTAAATAAATTATTCCTGTGGTTTGGCTATACCTGCCGAATTAAATTGCAGGTCGTATAGTTTGCGGTAATAACCGTTGTCAATCCGTAGTAATTCCTGGTGGGTGCCCATTTCCTTGATCTCGCCATGGTCAAGCACGATGATCTTATCGGCATTTTGGATAGTTGATAAACGGTGGGCTATAACGATAGCCGTACGGCCCTGCATCAGCTTATTAATGGCACTTTGTATCAGCAATTCCGTTTCGGTATCTACGGATGAGGTGGCCTCGTCCAATACCAAAATAGCCGGGTTATAAACCAGCGCACGGATGAACGAAATCAGTTGTGCCTGCCCTGCAGATAGGGTTGCGCCGCGCTCCATCACATTATAATCGTAACCGCCGGGCAGACGCTCAATAAAATCGTGTGCGCCAACATCTTTTGCTGCCGCGATGATCTCTTCTCTTGTAATGTTGGGATTATTCAGGCTGATGTTGTTGCCGATGGTATCTGTAAACAAAAATACATCCTGTATAACCGTGGCGATTTTTGATCGCAGATAATCAACTTTATATTCGCGGATGTCGTGCCCATCTACCTTTACCTCGCCTTTGCCGATGTCGTAAAAGCGATTAAGGATGTTAATAGTAGATGATTTACCCGCGCCGGTAGCACCCACCAAAGCCAGCGTTTCACCTGGTTTTATGTGGAAGTTGATATCTTTCAACACCCAATTCTCGTCGTTATAGGCAAACCAAACGTTATTAAATTCTATCGCGCCCTGCAAAACGGCCGGGGCAAGTTTACCATCATCGGTAGCAACCTCGTCGGTATCTAACACTTTAAAGATCCTGTCGGCACCTACCATACCCATTTGCAGAGTGTTGAATTTATCGGCCAGCTGGCGTATGGGTCGAAACAGCATGTTCAGCAACACGATAAACCCTGTAATTACACCCGGCGTGATTCCATTTGGCGAAGCCGATAACGCGTGCATTTGCTGATCGTTCAGGATGCGTTTACAGCCATACCAAACCAGCAGTGCGATACAGATAGCAAACAAAATCTCTACCACCGGGAAGAAGATAGAATAGTACCAGTTAGACCGGATGTTAGCATCGCGGTACTTCTCGTTCACCGACCGGAATTTCCGCATCTCCTGCTCCTCGCGGGCAAAGTATTGGATGATGCTGATGCCGCTGATGTGCTCGGCCAAAAATGTATTCAGCTGCGCCACTTGCGTACGCACTTCCTGAAAAGATGATTTGATGGCTTCTTTAAACACATAGGTAGATGCAAAAAGTAAAGGCATCGGTATCAGGGTTATCAACGCCAGCTTCCAATCCTGCCACATCATGTAACCTATAACGGCTATTAACAACAGCATATCGCCCATAATGGAGATCAACCCCTCAGAAAATATATCTGCAATGGTCTCCAGATCAGATACCGTACGGGTGATAAGCATCCCGATTGGTGTACGGTCGAAATATTTTAGACGCAGGCTGGTGATATGGTTAAAAACATCCTTCCGCAAGTCGCGAATTACGGATTGGCCAAGCGCGTTGGTTAAATAGGTTTGATAATACTGGGCAACGGTTTGCACCAGCAACTGGGCTATCATCAGCCCAACCATAAAAACCAGCCCGTTGTAATCGTTACCCAATATATTTACATCGAGTGTCCGCTGTATCAATATGGGCTGCACCAAGGCAATAGCGGCCAAAAATATAGTAAGGAAAGTAGCTATTACAAAAGTGCGGTTATAAGGTTTTACATAATGCATAACCCGGCCCAGCAGCTTCCAGTCGAGCGCTTTGCCCGTAACGCTCGCCCCCCCGCCCCCTGAAGGGGGAGCTTTTGAAGTATCTTTTTTATTTTCTTCTTTACTCATAAATTTACATCTCAAATTCGGTTTCCCCTTTAGGGGGTTAGGGGGCTAACGAATAAGAGTATTTTATTTCCGTTAAATATAACCCGCATGCCGGTACACTTGTGCCTGCCTTGCTTCGGTTTTTACTATCGATAACCTTGCGGATCTCTTCTGGCTGCATCTCACCACGGCCAACCTGCAGCAACGTGCCCACAATAGCACGCACCATGTTGCGCAGAAACCTATCGGCAGAGATATGGAAAACGATCCCGTTTTCGGTCTGCACCCACTCCGCTTTTGCAATTTTACAATTATTGGTTTTAACCTGCGTATTACTTTTACTAAAACAGCTAAAATCTGTATCTTCCATGACTATTGCTGCCGCCCGGTTCATAAGCTCCAGAGCAGGTTTATCGCGAATGAGCCACGAGTAACCGTTTAAAAATGGGTTCTTTTCAAAATGGATATGGTACTCGTAAGACCGCAGCTTGGCATCAAACCTGGCATGCGCTTCGGGATGGACGGGGATAATATTTTTGATTGCGATGTCGTGCGGAAGCAGGGCGTTGAGCCCCCTAACCCCCTGAAGGGGGAACTTTTGAAAAGCATCTCCTATCCCCCCTTCAGGGGGCTGGGGGGCTTCAACATCTAAATGCGCAAAGTATTCTGTTGCATGCACGCCGGTATCAGTCCTTCCGCAGCCGATGGTTTCTATGGGTTGGCGTAACAAAGTGCTGAGGGCTTTGTCCAATACTTCCTGTACGGTTACGGCATTTGGCTGTACCTGCCAGCCGTGGTAATTTGTACCATCGTAAGCCAGTTCAATAAAGTATCGTTGGGTGTTTGCCACGGCGCAAAGTTAACATCATTTACGATTTTAGATTTACCAAATACCATTCTATATTTGCTTACAACTTACAATCAATAAAATGCTACAAAGAATCCAATCGATATACCTGCTTTTCGCTTCATTAGTGATCTTCGCGCTGTTCGTATTCCCGCTTGCCCACAACATTTTTGTGGATGGCAAACTGGTTAATGTAACCGTAACCGGCGTTTATGAAATAGTGAACGGACAAGACAAGCAGACCCACCCCTTTCTCCCGCTTACCATTGCTACAGTACTGGCAGCTATTATCCCACTATTTTTGATCTTTTTATATAAGAACCGCAAGCAGCAGATCACTATAAGCTATGTGGCAATATTGGTAATGATAGGTTATAGTTTTTGGATGGCCCAAACCGTTAAAAACGTAGTTGGCCCAATAACCCTGGAGTACAAAAATATGGGCATCGGCTTGTTCTTAACCTCGTTAAGTATTGTGCTTATCATCTTCGCTATTAAAGCAATCCAAAGGGATGAGAAGCTGGTAAAATCGGCAGATAGGTTGAGGTAAGAAACCTAATTAAACCTCCCAAATCCTTCTACCTTTCTGTAAGGCTTGGCAAAAAAATCGCCTACAACCTGGTTAAACATGTCCCGATAAAATATCGGGGTAGAATGGCCCGAGTTGGGCAAGATCCAAAGGTAAGCGTTAGCTATATTCTCCGCGATCAGCATAGTATGGTTGGTGGTTATCACATCATGGTCGCCGCCTATCACGAGAGTTGGGCAGGTTATTTTCTTTAATGCGGCCAGTTTAATATGCGGTTCATAGCTAAGCAAGTGCAGCAATTTTACCTGTACCTTCATGTCATCGGTTGGGTTTTTGATCTTCTTCATGGGATCGGCCGCAACGGTGTTCATTTTCATGGCGTAATCATAAATAAACTTATCTACAGCGCTGGTATCGGGCCAAAGGTTGGCACCCGTAACAGCAAGTTTTTTTATTTTGTCGGGGTGGTTCATGGCTAATAATAAACCTTCTATACCGCCGTCGCTCCATCCTATCACATTCGCGTTTTTTACTTGCAAGTGTTCCATCAGCGCGTTCAGGTCATCGCTCATCATTTCGTATGTGATGGAATCTTTAGTATCCACAGATTTCCCCTGCGAGCGGCTATCCGCCAGTATCACCCGGTAATTCTTGGCAAAGTATGGGATCTGGTACCTGAAGTTATTGATAGAGCCGCCATTGCCATGAATGATAAGCATCGGCTCGCCTTTACCATACACCTCGTAATACATTTTAAAACCACGCAAGGTTACAAATTTGCCCACGGCAGGGTTATTACCATATTTAGTGGTGTCTTTATCTGGTTTTTGCTGCGCGTAACTAACTATCGTGAGCAATAATAACAGGGTTGATAATAGTGCTTTGGCAAGGCATTTCATGATACTAAGGTATTAATGTGTTTAAAGATAGGTATTATAGCTGATTTTCAGTAGTTTTCATAATAGGGCCTAACATTGTTTAACACTTTTTAAAAGACGCTAAAAACCGGCGATGTGTACCCCCTACACTAATGTCAAAATCATTAACATAAAAAGCATGTTGATTTTAAGCCTGTTAACCTCAATCTAACCTGTAATTTTACCAGTATCATAAATTTAAAAATGAGTATTTGCAATATCAAATATTAATTGTACTTTTGCACCCGATTTGGCGATGTAGCCAAATACGTTATTTTAATTCATGAACCCATTTATCAATCTGGGAATCCGTCATGATATTGTTAATGCCATCTCTGAGTTAGGATTTGAAAATCCTACACCAATCCAGGAACAGTCAATTCCGGTATTGTTAACAGGCAGCAACGATTTTGTCGGATTAGCCCAAACAGGGACCGGTAAAACAGCTGCTTTTGGACTGCCGTTATTAGAACTGCTTAATTTCGAAGAAAATCATCCGCAGGCGCTTATTTTATGCCCAACACGTGAACTTTGTTTACAGATCACGAACGACATTAATAACTACGCCAAAAAAATGAACAACGTACATGTTGTTGCAGTTTATGGCGGTGCCAGCATTCAGGATCAGTTACGCCAAATTAAACGTGGTGTACAGATCGTTGTTGCCACACCAGGCCGTATGCTTGACATCATTAACCGTAAGGCGATCAATTTTTCGCAGGTTAAGTTTGTAGTATTGGATGAGGCTGATGAGATGCTCAACATGGGCTTCCAGGAAGACATTGACAGTATTTTATCTACCACTCCGGACGAGAAAAAAACTTGGTTGTTCTCAGCCACTATGCCTTCTGAGGTTAGAAGGATCGCTAAAAAATACATGGATAACCCTTTTGAGTTAACCATGGGCGAAAAAAATACAGGTAATGTAAATATCGAGCATGAGTACTACGTAGTACGTGCCCGTGATAAATACGCTGCCTTTAAACGTATTGTTGACAATAACCCACAGATCTTTGGTATCGTATTTTGCCGTACCAAAATTGAAACTCAGGAAATTGCTGAATCACTAATTAAAGACGGTTACAACGCCGATGCTTTACATGGTGACCTATCACAACAACAACGCGATAAGGTAATGAAACGCTACCGCGAACGCAGCCTGCAGTTATTAATTGCTACTGATGTTGCAGCACGTGGTATTGATGTTAATGATGTTACACACGTTATTAACTACAGCTTACCAGATGAGATCGAGAACTATACACACCGTAGTGGCCGTACAGCCCGTGCAGGTAAAATGGGTGTATCTATCGCTATCATCAACAGCAAAGAGCTTGGTAAAATTCGCCAGATAGAACGTGTAATTGGTAAAAAGTTTGTAAAAGCCGAAATACCTACAGGTTTTGATGTTTGCGAAAAACAGTTATTTGCACTTGTACACAAAGTACATAACGTAACCATAAACGAAGAGCAAATTGAGCAATACATACCGCGTATTATGGATGAGTTTGCTGAGTTAAGCAAAGAGGATGTGATCAAACGTTTTGCATCGTTAGAGTTTAACCGCTTTTTAGATTATTATCAAAATGCACCAGACCTTAACGCCCCTGCTGATGATCGCAGCAGAGATGGTGAAAGAGGCGAGCGCGGTATGCGCGAGGCTGGTGGCAAATCAGAATACACACGTTTGTTTATTAACTTAGGTAGTGTTGATGAGTTTAACCGCGGCGATTTGCTGGGTTACATTTGCAACAACTCTAAAATAAGCGGGCGCACCGTTGGTAAAATTGATGTTAAAGGTGTTTACTCATTCTTTGAAGTAAGCAACGGCGATGTTGACCAGGTAGTGAACAACTTTAAAGGCGTTGAATTTAAAGGCCGCGAAGTTAGGATCGAAATATCTGGCGAAGGCACCAGCAGCCCAAGAAGCGGCGGTGGCGAAAAACGTGAAGGTGGTTACCAAAGGCGCGAAGGCGGTGGCGGTTACAACCGTGATAGGAATAGTGGTGGTGGTGGCGGACGCCGCGAAGGTGGTACCAGGGACAGGAACAGTGGCGGCGGCAACGGCGGTGGTGGTTTCCGTGATTTCTCTGGCAAACCCCGCGAAGAGCGCCCTGAACGCCGCAGAAGGTTTTAATATTAGTTAGTTTCATAAGAGCTTTCGGATTAGTTACCCGGAAGCATAGTTTTAGTTTAGTTTTGTTTACAAAGCCTCTCGTTTGTTTATCATCCGGGAGGTTTTTGTTTTAACGGCTAAACGCCACTACCACCGAATCCGGGTATAGCAAATCCATGTGCTGCCCGTCAAGCTTTTTGATCACAAATTTTGTGTAGGGTTGGTTACCTTCAAACGAGGTGAATATGGTATCGCCTTTTGTAAAATAATCCTCGGCGTTTTGTACATCCCCATCCATAATAAACTTTTTGTCGGTTATTTTAAGTGTAACGTTGGCGTCTTTAGATTTCCAGTCGCCAAGTACTTTTTTGTTGGACTCGTGCTTTTCGCAGGCGGTTAGCAGGGTGGCAGCACCAAATACAGTAACAATTAGTAAAGCTTTTATTTTCATAGCGCGAATAAGGTAATAAAAAAGCACCGGTTGGTAAACCGGTGCTTTAACAAATATTATTTTACAGGTTTATCAACCAGTTTTGCTTTTGGCACGTAAATGTGATGGCCTTTTTTGTTCACGTAGTAATAATAAGAGTTTTTATCGATGTAAATGGTTTGGCCACCCGGCGCCACTTTTTCATCGAATTTTTTATCAGCCACTGCAGATGCACCTTTTGATGCAACCTCTGCGGTTTTATTACCTACAGCGCTACCGGCTTTTTTAGTAGCATGCCAGCCTTTTTTTGCTGTTGTACCAATTTTTTGGCCAAGTGTAGTGTCTTTATGTGTTTGTGCGAAGGCCGATGATGCCGCGAATAACGAAGCAGCGAACAAGGCCGATTTGAATAGATTTTTCATTTGGAATTTTTGTTTAGTAACTGCTGTTACTAACTCAATTTCTCTGCCAGTTTCCGCATTTCGACCACAGGGGTGCTTTTCTTGTATAAAATAGCATATACGGCATTACAGATAGGCATATCAACGTTGTATTGCTTATTCACCTGGTGTAGGCAATTTACTGCATAATACCCTTCTGCAACCATATTCATCTCTAACTGGGCCGATTTTACTGTGTAACCTTTCCCTATCATATTACCGAAAGTACGGTTACGGCTAAACTGCGAGTAAGCAGTAACGAGCAGATCGCCTAAGTAGGCCGATTCTTTTATATCGCGGTCTATCGGGTGCACTTTATTCACAAACCTTTCCAGTTCGCGAATGGCATTAGATATCAATACCGCCTGAAAGTTATCGCCATACCCTACACCGTGGCAAATACCACTGGCAATGGCGTAAACGTTCTTCAGTACAGCGCCGTACTCGGTGCCATATATATCATCGGACACGATGGTTTTGATGTATCGGGTGCTTAACATGCCGGCAAATTCGGCAGCCAGTTCCTCATCTTTAGAGGCGATGGTTAAGTACGAAAGTTTTTCCAGCGCAACCTCCTCGGCGTGGCATGGGCCGCTTATCACCAGGATATGGTCAAACGGCACTTCGTAGTTCTCGTTCAAAAACTCGCCAATGATCTTATTTTCATCGGGCACGATACCTTTTATGGCGGATACTATCTTTTTACCCTTCAGATCCGCCGGGGTAATACCCTCAAGTGCCTGTTTAAGAAAAGCAGCCGGTACGTTCAGCAGGATATAGTCAACATCCTGTATCAGCGATTTAAGGTCGGTAGAGATGTTTGCGGCACGTACCTTTATTTCTACCGAACTTAGGTAGTGCAGGTTATGCCCAAATTTACGGATGTGTTCTACAGCTTCACCGTTGCGCATCCACCAAAAAATTTCCTTTTCGGTAGTGTTATCGGTAAGCATTTTAATATTCGCGGTGGCCCAGCTTCCGCCGCCCACAACAGCAATCTTGTTTTTTTGCTTAAGCATTAAGTCAGTAATGTACCAAACGGGCAATTGGTTTTCCCGTTATGCAAATTAATGAAATATTATCGGGACGGGGAATATTTGAGGTAAAAGGTTAAAGGGGAAAGGTAAAAGTATAATACCTGCCATTAGAAAAATAAGTATAAGTGTTCACGTTCACAGCCATGACCACCGTGAACATTTTACAATATGCTCATTATCAATTACTTAATTTTTAGACACCTCTAAAAATTAAGCAAGTATTTGATAATTAGCTACTTTACAAAAAAGGCGAAAAGTCCTCAAACCTTTCGCCTTTTACCTTTAACCTCAAGAACCTATTTCTTAGGCTCGCCGGTAAATAGTTTAGATTTATCTACTTTTTCTACGATCATACCATCATTCAGTGTTTTTGAGATGGCCGCGAATGGCGCAGATACCACCTCCTCGCCGCCTTTAAGGCCACTTAATATTTGTATATAAGTATCATCCTGTATGCCTGTTGTTACCGGCACTTGTTTCACCTTGTTGCCTTGTAAAACGTAAACATATTCTTTTGCAGGTGCGCCGGTCGTTTTCTTAGTATCATCTTTTTGGCTATCGGCCGGTTTAGCATCGGCTTTCTTCTCGTCGCGGGTGGTTACCGATTGGATAGGCACCGACAATGCTTTTACATGGTTGGTTTGGATATCAACCGTAGCGGTTAATCCCGGGCGGAACGGCGAGTGGTTCTCTGCATTCTTCCTCAACAGATCGATGTATGATTGTGCAGTGATGCGTACTTTAACTGTAAAGTTGGTTACCTGGTCGGCATTGGTACCTACCACGTTTGCAGAACTACCTATTTCGATAACTTCACCCGTAAATTTCTTACCTAAAAAAGCGTCTATTTCAATTTGAGATTGGTTGCCAACGGCAATACGGTTAATATCATTCTCGTTCACATCAACATTCACGTCCATTTTGCTCAGGTCAGATATGGTCATGATCTCGGTACCGGCAAACTGCTGGGTACCCAAAACACGCTCGCCCTGCTCAATAGAAAGCTTTGACACCACCCCGTCAACCGGCGCGTAAATAGTTGTTTTGGCAAGGTTATCCTGTGCTTCTTTAACAGATGCCTGCGATTGTGCCAAACCATAGGTAGAACCTATTACGTTTTGTTTAGATGCCTCTAAGGTTGCACGCGCGCCTTCGTAGTTGGCCTTAGCCTGCTCAAATTCGGCAACGGTTAATACCTTTTTGTCAAAAAGCTCTTTGCTACGTTTGTAGATAGACTCCTGGTTGGCAAAAGTAGCTTGCGATTGTTTCAGCATTTGTGCCGAGTTGCCAACGCTTGCCTTTTGGGTATTGTATGATGCCACAGCCCTGTCATAACCCGATTTTAAGATATCCGGGCGGATACGGCATAGCAACTGGCCTTTTTTAACCACATCGCCTTCTTTAATTGGCAGCTCAACCACCTCCCCGGATACCTCGGGGCTTATTTTAACCTCGATGTGCGGTTTTATTTTACCACTTGCAGATACTGTTTCGTTAATATCGCGGCTATCGGCTTTTTCGACAGCGACCTGCGTTACCTGCGGTTTGCCAATAATACCGGTAGCTTTACCAACGATCAATAGAACAACCAGTACGCCAAGGCCTATCAGTATATATTTAGTAGTTTTTCCCATGATAATTTTAGGATTGTGTTTGTGTGTTTAATTATAGTGTTATAGGGTTACCCAAGTAGTAATCGATCACTTTGCTCCGGAATACCACTTCATATTGTGCCTGGATCAGGTCAAACTGCGATCTGTTTAAATTTGTTAATGACGTATTGTAATCAAGCGAGTTTACCAAACCTACGTTATAACGTTGTTGTATCACGTTAAAAGCATCCTTATTAGCATTATACGTTTGCTGGGTAGATATGTACTTTTTGTTTGCCGCCTGCACATCCCAAACCGCCTGGTAAATAATTTTGCTTAACGTATTTTTAGCAAGCTGAGCCGTTATAACGGCATTCTCGTTAGTGATCTTTGCCTTACGTACAGATGTACGCGCGCTAAACCTGTTAAATATCGGGATCTGTAAGGTTACACCAACGGCTTGGTTAAAGTTATCACTTAACTGCCTCCCAATGGGGTAGTGCAGTATAGGGAAAGAGTAATTTGGCACCGTAACCGCGTTAGTGGTGTTTTGAACAAACCCTACCGTATCTACCCTGCCGGTTGCAAATGGTGTGCCTTGTAAACGACGTGCATCAGAATAGTTTGTACCTACCTGGCCAAATAGCACAACACTTGGGTAGTAATTACCCCTTGCAACCTTTATATCCTGTTCAGCAGCTTTCTGTTTTGCTTCGGCTAAAGTTACATCCGGGTTAACGGCTAAAGCAGTTTTTAAAACGTCCTCGGGATTGTATGCAATATTTACATTTTTAAACTTGCTGATGTCGGGCTTTTCAAATGCTATAGGGGTTGCCGATGGCATCTCCATATATTGTTTCAGTGTAAGTACCGATGCCTCTAATTGGTTTTCGGCATTGGTGTAGTTCAGGTCTGCAGTAGATTGTGATGCCTTTGCTTGTGATAGATCGGCCTGTGTTTGGTTACCTGCATCAAAGTTTTTTTGTGACCTGTCTAAAGTTATCTTAGCAATATCTATTTGCTGATTTGCAGCTGTCACCAGATCCTGGTTAGTTAATATTAACAGGTACTGGGTAACTACATTTAAAATAAGGTCGTTCTTTATTTTAGCGGTGTAGCTGCGGTCGGCCCCAAGCAGCAACTTGTTTTCTATAATCTGGTTGCGCAATTGCCCGCCCTGGAAAAGCGTTACCTGCGAGCTAAGTGTACCATTTAATGCAAAGATACGCTGGTTGGTAAACTGGTTGGTAGAAGGGTCGATATTACGGCCGAAGTTTAACGAAGCCTGTGGGCCCGCCGTTAAATTTGGTAGTTGGTTGTATTTAGATTGCTTAAGGTTTTCTTCGGAGATCGCTTCGCTAAACTGCGCTTGTTTTATGGTTAAATTGCGCTCAAGTGTAAGGTCTATCGCTTTTTGTAAAGTAATAACTTCCTGCGCCTTAACGGTAAAGTTCGCTGTAGAAAGTAATATGAGGCAAGCAATAGTTACTTTTGTGATTGGTAAGTTTAGTTTCATAATAAATTATATACAATTGTAAGTAAAGCTATTTACTTTGCAAGCTCGGATCTTGTTGATTAATTAATAAAATACTTAAACGTTTTACGAATGTATTTGGTAAAAACTCCCTGGTGGCTTAAAAAGCTGTATCCTCAATTAATTTGGGATACTAAACCAGGTGCCCGTTGCATTTATTTGACTTTTGACGACGGCCCCATACCCATTGTTACACCATTCGTATTAAATATTTTAAAAAAGCACGATGCAAAGGCCACATTCTTTTGCATTGGCGACAACGTACGCAAGCACCCGGACGTGTTTGCCGATGTTAAAAAAGCAGGCCATACCATCGGCAACCATACCTACAACCACCTTAAGGGGTGGGCAACAGACAGCCAAATCTATCTGGAAAACTTTAAAAGAGCCAACGAGGTTTTAGACACGCCTCTTTTTCGCCCCCCATACGGCCGCATTAAACGCGACCAGATAAAACTTTTAAAAGAGGCCCGCCCCGATCTTAAGATAATTATGTGGGATGTACTTTGCGGCGATTTTGACATGGCGCTAAAAAAGGAAGACGCATTGAAAAACGTGCTTAACAATGTCAAAGATGGCTCAATAGTACTGTTTCATGATAGTGTAAAGGCCTTTCATAAGTTAGAGCATGTTTTACCTGTGGCAATGGAACACTGGAGCAAAGAGGGGTACACTTTTGCAGGGCTTACAGACGTCACTATCTAAGCGGAGGCCTGTGCGATCCCCTCCCAACGGGAGGGTGTAGGGAGGGGTTTATGCGACATACATTACGCACAAACCCCTCCCTGCCATTACACAAGCCGTCGCACCCCGAAATTAACTTATGACCCTGCTACAGGGAAGTTACAATAATAGAATATGGAACAAAAATTAAGTGTTTGGTCGCTAATAGAGCAAAATAAATTTGAAGATGCTTGTGAACTCGCTGATAAGGAATATGCGGAAACTGGAGATTTGTTAACCTTGAGAAATAAAGTTTACGCTTTATTTCATTTACATAAGTATATAGACGCAATTTCGTTAAGCGACAAATTAATTGAATACCGACAGGGTGATTCAGAGACGGATTTTCATTTTTCCGGAATTGGAAATTGGATAATTGGAAATGAGCGACAAGCTGTTGCGGATTGGGAACAGTCAAAAAAAAGTTTGTATAAGGATGCTGCGGGCGGAGTAGGCACACAAGTGTTTTTATATTTTGCGGGAATAAAATTGGGAGAAGAAAAATTAAGATTTACAGCTATAAAATCTATAAAAAATATACTTAAAGCGAAGCGTGCAATAAATTGGCCAGGTCCCATTGGTCATTATTTAGTAAGCGATATAAATGAAAATGAATTATTTTCATACGTATCCGATATTCCAATATTAAAAGAAAGGCAGTTATGTCAAGCAAATTTTGTGATAGCTATCAAACTATTAGAAGGTAAAGATAATCACGGATATTACAGAAAGCTCAAGGATGCTGTTGCTTATGGCACTTCAGCGTATGTAGAGAAATTATACTATCTGGCTAAAGCGGAGTTAGAGGCAATTTAATAGTCGATCTTTTTATTTTGCAGAAGTGTTACATATCTGTAGCTCTTGCTTCTAACATGTAACTAAAAAAAGTTCCAAAATGTTAGAGCGTAGCCACACTTTTTTGGATGAAGTCTTTAAAGTTCTTGTTGGTCAGCATTTTGTCGATGAGTTTGAAAATCTTGGATTCACCATGCGGATGACCACTTCGATAGAAAGCTTCACTTCATCACGTTTATAGCGTCCGATAATATCGCCGGAAGTATCTACTCAACTTGAAACATTACAACTACTTAAAAGCGGTTCTAACAGTTAATAGCAAATTAAAGCAAATGTTTTTTTAAGCCCTCTCCTTCGGAGAGGGTTGGGGAGAGGCCCACAACAAATCCCCTCTATCCCTGTTGTTTAATTATCAGCACATTAAACTTAAGGATTATGAGAGCATGGATAACTGTGGCAGCGCTGGCAGGCCTTTTAGTATTAAGCACCTGTAAGAAAAACCCGCCTGATAATACTATCAACGGCAATACACCAGAAACACCGGGCAGTACCGCAGAACTTACCGATAAAGTTTTAACCGATAAGCTCACCTTTCCCTGGGAGGTTTTGTGGGGGCCCGATAACAAACTATGGATAACCGAACGCGGCGGCAAGATCAGCAGTATTGACCCTGGAACGGGGGCTATCACCCTAATTAAAAACTTAACAGATGTGGTTTCGCAGGGAGAAGGCGGGCTTTTAGGGATGGTACTGCATCCCGATTTTGCAACTGTGCCCGAGGTTTTTGTGGCCTACAATTATAACAAGGGCGGCACCTACACCAAAAAGGTGGTAAAATTTACTTACAGTGGCGGCACGCTCATTAACCCGGTTGTACTGCTGGACGATATCCCCGCGGCAACTAATCATAATGGTACCCGGTTGGCTATCTCGCCGGATAAAAAACTATTCATCACCAGCGGCGACGCGGCAACATCATCAAGGGCGCAGGATAAGAACAACCCGGCAGGCAAAATTCAACGCATTAACCTGGATGGCAGCATCCCCGCAGATAACCCGACTGCAGGCAGTCCCGTTTGGAGTTTCGGTCATCGCAACCCCCAAGGCCTGGTGTTTGTTGGCGACAAGTTATACAGCTCGGAACACGGCAACAATACCGATGACGAGGTGAACATCATTCAAAAAGGCCGCAATTTTGGCTGGCCCAATGTGGAAGGATATTGCAATACCGATGCAGAGAAAGCCTTTTGCACCGCAAATAACGTAGCAGAACCCATCCGAAACTGGACGCCCACCATCGCGCCATCCGGCATCGATTACTATAACAACAACGCCATCCCGCAATGGAAAGGCTCGTTACTTTTGGCCGTATTAAAAGACAGTGAACTGTTACAACTTAAACTCAACGCCGCAGGCACAGGCGTGGAAACCGTTAACACCTTTTACAAAGGCAAGTATGGCCGCATGCGCGATGTTGCCGTATCGCCCGATGGTAAGGTGTATATTATTACGAGCAATGGCGGAAGTGATAAGTTGATAGAGGTGAGTAAAGCCCCCTAACCCCCTGAAGGGGGAATAGGATTTTCAAAAGTTCCCCCTTTAGGGGGTAGGGGGCTCTTATTTAGAACTTATCCAAATAACAATTGTACAAAGGCCTGACTGTGAATAAAGTTTATATTTTGTAAATTCGCCGCAAGTCGGTTATTAGGCCGTCTTATATTCTATTACCTACTAAAAATCAAACATTATGGCTTTTGATTTAGATATGATCAAAAAGGTTTATGATCGCTACAGCACCCGTGTGGATGCTGCCCGTACAGCGACCGGTAAACATTTAACACTAACCGAAAAAATATTATACGCTCACCTTTCTGAAGGCGATGCTAAAAAAGCTTTTGAACGCGGTACCGACTACGTTGATTTTGCACCAGACCGTGTTGCTATGCAGGATGCTACAGCGCAAATGGCGCTATTGCAGTTTATGCAGGCAGGCCGCCCGCAGGTTGCAGTACCATCAACCGTACATTGCGATCACTTGATACAAGCAAAAGTTGGCGCAGTTGCCGATCTAAATACCGCGGTTGATATTAACCGCGAAGTTTACGACTTCCTTTCATCTGTATCTGATAAATACGGTATCGGTTTCTGGAAAGCCGGCGCAGGTATCATCCACCAGGTTGTTTTAGAGAACTATGCGTTCCCCGGTGGCATGATGATAGGTACCGACTCGCACACACCTAATGCAGGTGGTTTGGGTATGGTAGCTATTGGTGTTGGCGGTGCCGATGCCTGTGATGTGATGGCAGGTTTGCCATGGGAGCTAAAATTCCCTAAACTTATCGGTGTAAAACTAACCGGTAAACTATCCGGATGGACATCAGCAAAAGACGTTATTTTGAAAGTAGCAGGTATCTTAACCGTAAAAGGTGGTACCGGTGCTATTGTTGAATATTTTGGTGAAGGCGCACGTTCACTTTCTGCTACGGGTAAAGGTACCATTTGTAATATGGGTGCCGAGATAGGTGCAACCACTTCTATCTTTGGTTACGACGAAAAGATAGCCACTTACCTGCGCGGTACACAACGTGCCGAAGTTGCCGACCTTGCCGATGCTGTTGCCGCTCACCTAACCGGTGATGACGAGGTTTACGCGAACCCTGCAGCTTACTTTGACCAGGTGATCGAGATCAACCTGTCAGAACTTGAGCCACACGTTAACGGCCCGTTCACACCGGATCTGGCATGGCCTATTTCTAAATTCGCGCAAGCTGTTCGTGAGAATAACTGGCCCGAGAAGTTAGAGGTTGGTTTGATAGGTTCTTGTACCAACTCATCTTACGAAGACATTACCCGTTCTGCATCTATCGCAAAACAAGCTATCGATAAAAACTTAGTTACCAAAGCCGAGTTCACCATCACCCCGGGTTCGGAATTGGTGCGCTACACGGTTGAGCGCGATGGTTACTTAGGTACTTTCGAGAACATGGGCGGTGTTGTATTGGCTAACGCTTGCGGCCCTTGTATAGGCCAGTGGGCACGCCACACCGACGACCCTACCCGTAAAAACTCTATCATCACATCGTTTAACCGTAACTTTGCTAAACGCCAGGATGGTAACCCTAATACGCACGCTTTTGTAGCCTCTCCGGAAATTGTAACCGCGTTTGTTATTGCCGGCGACCTTACCTTTAACCCACTTACCGATACTTTAATAAACAAAAACGGCGAGCAGGTTAGATTTGACGAGCCACAAGGCATTGAAATGCCGATAAGAGGTTACGCTGTTGAAGATGCAGGCTACCAGGCACCGGCCGAAGATGGCAGCGGTGTTGATGTAATTGTGAGCCCAACATCAGCGCGTTTACAATTATTAGAGCCGTTTACCGCCTGGGAAGGTACCGACATTACAGGTTTAAGACTGTTAATAAAAGCCCGCGGTAAATGTACCACCGACCATATTTCTATGGCAGGCCCATGGTTGAAGTTCCGTGGCCACCTGGATAACATATCTAACAATATGCTGATCGGTGCTATCAACTATTTCAACAACACGGCAGATAGCGTTAAAAACGAACTGACAGGCGAATACGGCCCGGTTCCGGCTACACAGCGCGATTACAAGGCCAACGGAATTGGATCTATAGTTGTTGGTGACGAGAACTACGGTGAAGGTTCATCGCGCGAGCACGCGGCGATGGAGCCACGCCATTTAGGCGTACGTGCCATACTGGTAAAATCATTTGCCCGTATCCACGAAACCAACCTTAAAAAACAGGGTATGTTAGGTATCACATTCGCAGATACCAACGACTACGAAAAAATACAAGAGGACGATGTTATTGACATTACCGGCTTAACCACCTTCGCCCCCGGCCAACAGTTAACCGTAGTGTTACACCATGCAAATGGCACAACAGAAAGCTTCCCGGTAAACCACACTTACAATGCACAGCAAATAGAGTGGTTTAAAGCAGGCGGGGCGCTGAACATCATCCGCAGGCAAATGATTTCTTAATTTTAGATTTGAGTCCCGATAGCTATCGGGATCGGATTTTAACAAAGCCTTCCTGATTGGGGAGGCTTTTTTTTGTGGATGAATATCCGCCACGTCATTAATGTACGATTTAGGAAGTTTGCAAATCATTTAATTATCTTCGCTATCTACAGTTTCCATCTATGAAAAATTTAAAACTCACCATCCTTTTTCTTTTATTTACCACTTCCCTGTTCGCGCAAAGCAATAACACAGCGGCAGTTATAAGCCCGGCGTTTACCGACTCGTTAAACATTCAGATCCGCCGTATTGCGCCTAAGGATTTGAATGTTACTAAACTTGTTTACACCAGCACAATTTCTACAGAAGGTAGGCTAACAAAACCCATGATATTACAGCAAGTAGGCGGTGGCAATGCTGCCGATAATGATTTTGTAGTAGCCCTTAAGAAATTAATAATGGCAGCCCCCGCGTGGAAACCGGCAATTGGTACCATATCAAATAAGCCAGTTGAAGATAGCGTGGAATTTTCTATTGAAATAAAAAAGCGCAGTATCAATATAAAGCAAATCAGCTTAATTAATTCGAATAATTGAATGTCTTATCAATATTAAATTTCAATTATGAAACTCCTAAAACTTACCGCCTTACTCATCTTATCAACAACCACCCTTTTCGCGCAAACCAATAAAAAGCTGGTTGCCGAATTAACGGCCATTTATAGTGATGACCAGCAGTACCGCGTAGCAGCCATAGCTGCGGCAAAAAAGTACGGGCAAAACTCGGAGCAGGATAAGGCGTTAATGAATAAACAGGGTGTTTCCGATAGGGCTAACCTGGCAAAAATAGATGCCATAATATCCCAATATGGGTACCCCGGCAAAACTTTGGTGGGCGCATACCTTAGTAAGGTTGCCTTTATGGTTGTACAGCATAATGAAAACGATGCGCAAGAGAAATACCTCCCCGTGTTTATAGAAGCAGCAGATAAAGGCGAACTTGCCCCATCGTTATTACCTTTAATGGTTGACAGGATCAGGACTGACAAGGGCCAGCCACAAGTTTACGGAACCCAACTGCACGAAACCAAAGGAGTTGGCATACAAATATTCCCTATCGGGGACGAAGCCTTTGTAAATGTTCGGCGTAAAAAGGCAGGCTTGCCGCCCCTGGAAGTATATTTGAAACAATGGGGTATTAATTATATAGTGCCATCGTCGGTGAGTAACCCAAACCCCGCAAGCCTATACTATATCCGAACCCCGCAAGATGAATCACCTATTAGCCCTGTTGGCGGTAATGATGCCATCTACAGCAAACTCATATATCCGGAGCAAGCTAAAACCAATAATATCGCCGGGTTTGTGACCATTGAACTTACCGTAAGCGGTGGCGGCGACACCAAAAACTTATCGGTAGTAAAGGGCTTGGGCTATGGCTGCGATGAAGAGGCCCTGCGCATAATGAAAGAAGCAAAGTTCACCAACAAAGCCGGCGAAGATACTGACATAAGGGTGAAGGTGCCGTTTCCCTATGTAAAGAAATAATCAAAAATATGTCATTGCGAGCGAGGTAAGGTTGTCAGTCTGAGCTTGTCGAAGACTTTATGCGCTGGCAATGGTTCTACAGGCTCACCATAACAAGACTAAAGCAAAAGGCGATAAGTAAACCTCATCGCCTTTTTGATTTCGAGAACCGCTCTCTAATCACCACTCACTATTCTCCGTCCCTAAAATCTCTCCTTTAAAAACTGGCCGGTGTAGCTGTCCTTAACTTTTATCAGATCTTCGGGCAAGCCTTCAAATACTACTTTACCGCCACGGTCGCCGCCTTCGGGGCCGATGTCTATCACCCAGTCGGCGCATTTTATCACGTCCATATTGTGTTCAATAACAATGATGGTATTGCCATGCTCTAACAACGCGTCGAACGATTTCAGCAGCTTCTTAATATCTGCAAAGTGCAAACCTGTGGTAGGCTCATCAAATATAAAAAGCGTTTTATTGGTATTGTTACCCTTCACCAGGAACGATGCCAGCTTGATACGTTGCGCCTCTCCGCCTGATAGCGTGTTAGACGATTGACCTAACTGCACATAACCCAAACCAACATCAACCAAAGGTTTTATCTTGGCCAAGATCTTTGGCTCTTTCGCGAAGAACTCAAGGCCTTCGTCGATGGTCATTTCCAACACTTCAGATACGTTCTTCTCGTTGTAGGTAACATCCAGTATGTGCTGTTTAAAACGTTTACCGTTACAGGCCTCGCAGGTAAGGAAGATATCGGCCATAAACTGCATTTCTATCTTTACTTCGCCTTCGCCCTGGCAAACATCGCAGCGGCCACCCTCAACGTTAAAAGAAAATGCCGATGGTTTTAAGCCCGCGGCCTTAGATACAGGCAATGCGGCATATAGGTTACGGATCTCGTCCCAGGCCTTAACATAAGTAACCGGGTTGGAGCGTGATGAACGGCCTATCGGGTTTTGATCTACGATCTCTACCTGTTCAATTTTATTGTAATCGCCCTCGATGCTATCGAATGATCCGCTTTGGTCGCCATTATAACTGCCAAGCGTTTTTTGCAGGGCAGGCGCGAAGATGCGTTTCACCAAACTGGTTTTACCCGAGCCGGACACGCCTGTTACCACCGTAAGGATCCCCAGCGGGAACTTAGCGTCGGCATTTTTAAGGTTGTTTTCGCGCGCGCCTTTTATCTCTATAAAGTCGCTCCATTTACGGCGACTTGTTGGTATGGCTATTTGCTCGCGACCGCTCAGGTATTTACCTGTAAGGCTGTTGTCATCTACAATTATCTGGTCGTACGTACCGGTAAATATCAGGTTACCGCCATGCGTACCGGCTTCGGGGCCAATATCAATAACATGGTCGGCTGCTTTCATGATCTCTTCCTCGTGCTCTACCACCAAAACTGTGTTACCCACATCGCGAAGCGATTTAAGTACCGTAATCAACCGCTGCGTATCGCGCGGGTGCAGGCCAATGCTCGGCTCATCCAACACATATATCGACCCCACTAAACTACTCCCTAAAGATGTAGCGAGGTTGATCCGTTGCGATTCGCCGCCCGATAGTGTGTTTGATAATCGGTTAAGCGTTAAATACGCCAAACCTACGTCGTTCAAAAACACCAGGCGGTTCACTATCTCCAACAATAATCGTTTACCAATTTTGGCATCCGTTTCGTTCAGTTTAAGGTTGCTAAAAAACTCCAGCGCGGTATCTAAAGGCATCAGCACAACATCGGTGATCGATCTGCCGTCTATTTTAACATAGGTTGCATCCTTGCGTAAACGGCTCCCCTTACACTCGGGGCAGGTAGTTTTACCCCGGTAGCGCGATAATAATACACGGTATTGGATCTTATAGGTCTGCTCCTCCATCTCCTTAAAGAAAGCATTAAGCCCACGGAAATATTGGTTACCCGTCCACAACAATTGCTGTTCCTTTTCGGTAAGCTGGTTGTACTGGCGATGGATAGGGAAATCGAACTTTAGCGAGCTTTTTACCAGCACGTCGTTCCACTCGCGCATCTTTTCGCCACGCCACGGGGCAATTGCACCTTCGTAGATACTTTTGCTTTTATCGGGAATAACCAGGTCGGCATCAATCCCAATAACCTTACCGTAGCCCTCGCATTTTTTACAGGCACCGTAAGGGTTGTTAAAGCTAAAAAAGTTTGGTGTAGGCTCCTCAAAACGGATATTATCCAGTTCGAAACGATCACAGAAGAAGCGCTCGGCGGCCCCACCCAAACCCTCCCCGAAGGAGAGTGCAGACGACGTATCATACTGCACATAGCAATCGCCCTTACCTTCAAAAAATGCCGTATGGATACTATCTGCTAAACGGCTGATGGTTTCGTCTTCCTCATTCTTGGTGATACGATCTATAACGATGCGCACAACCGAAACCGCGGGTAATGATGATTCAACCACCTCTTCTCCCTTTTTCGCTTTGCTTTTCTTGGCCTTTGCAGGTGTGGCTTCTTCGTCCATCACCATTGATGCCCCGTCTATGGTTTCGTCTTCCAGCAGGCTTTCTATACGCGATACCTGTCCGTTAAATTCCACCCTTACAAAACCTTTTTGCATCAAAACGGCAAGTTCCTCTTTAATGCTGCGGTTGTTATGCGGATGCAGGGGGCAAAGTATGGTCACCTGTGATTCATCCGGCAAGGCCGTAATAAAATTGATCACATCGGTCACCGAATCTCTTTTAACCAACCCACCGGATACAGGCGAAATGGTTTTACCAATGCGCGAAAAAAGCAGTTTAAGGTAATCGTAAATCTCGGTAGAAGTACCCACGGTAGATCGCGGGTTGCTGGTAATAACTTTTTGCTCGATAGCGATGGCGGGGGCTATACCTTTAATATAGTCCACATCGGGCTTGTTCATACGGCCCAAAAATTGGCGCGCGTATGATGACAGGCTCTCCACATAGCGGCGCTGCCCCTCGGCATACAAAGTATCAAACGCCAGGGATGATTTACCCGACCCCGACATGCCCGTGATAACCACCAGCTTGTTTTTGGGGATGGCAACATCCATGTTTTTAAGGTTGTGTACCCTTGCCCCTTTTATAATAATATGTTTCTTCGGATCTTTCTCTGCTTCCTTGATCATGTTTTTAGCGCGTGGTTGATGGTTCACAGATCATGGCAGAAATTTGCATTATCAATTAAACCTTAAAGGAAACCTGTGGTCTAACCAATAGTTTGCAATGATGTATGATCTATTGCCTATGAACTTTTTGGATGTGCAAAAATCCTAAAATTTTTAGCTTAATCCAAATAGGTTTTGGTAATTGTAAGGGTTAATTGGTTATTAATAAAAGAGTTTGCATTTTAGTGACACAGTGGCTTTTGAGAAGAACGCAAAATACCCTGTTAAAAATATTTGTTTTTATTTTTAAGATTATTATATTTGAGGGTAACATTTTCTTAACCCTAAAAAGAAACGCTATAGATAGAACTCTACTTTTAATAACGACAAAAACATTAATTTAGTTTATTAGTAGCTTTCTATGGATTTTCAATTGAAAAGTGATCAGGATCTAATCCATCTATATATCGCCGGAGACGAGGCAGGACTTGTTGAACTCATCAGGCGGTACCAATCAAAAATTTACACTTCTATCTATTTGCTTGTTAAGGACGAAGCCCTTGCCGAGGATATCTTTCAGGATACGTTTATTAAGGTTATTAATACGCTAAAAGCCGGTAAGTATAACGAAGAGGGTAAGTTTTTACCGTGGGTAACCCGTATCGGGCACAACCTGGTGATTGACCATTTCCGCCGCGAAAAACGCGCGCCGATGGTGAGTAACGGCGACGACTTTGATATTTTTGAAGTGCTTGGTAATTATGACGAAAGCGCCGAGGACCGCCTGGTGCGCGAGCAAACGCATAAGGACCTTAAATCGCTGATCCAGCTTCTACCATCCGAGCAAAAGGAAGTATTGATCATGCGCCACTTTGGTGATATGAGCTTTAAGGAAATTGCAGATGTTACCGATGTAAGCATCAACACAGCCCTTGGCCGTATGCGTTACGCGCTCAACAACCTGCGCAAAATGATGCAGAACAAAGAAATGAGTTTGAAAAATTAGGGCGCTTTATTAGTCGCTCGGCAGGCCCCGATCTGCTATAATAATAATAAAGGCTGCCTGACGGGTAGCCTTTATCGTTAAAAAAACGCTCCGTGATTGCTTCGAACCTTGCAATGACGCGGGGGGATTGTAGCACCTAAATTACATATTCAAATTCACCCCAAAAAAGTAATTTCTCAATGACGCGGGGTTATAATACCGGCTACCCACCGCATTTAGATCATTCCCTAAACTATACTTTTGATTGAGTAGGTTATCGGCGCCTGCGTAAAGTTCCAGGCGGGTTTTATGCGCGATGTTATGCTGCCATGATGCTTTGGCCTGCAGCAGGTGATACTTGGCTGCATAAACGGTGTTGCCATCATTCAGCGGGATGTTTGACGTGTAATTATGCTGCACAAACAAGGCAAAACTTTGCGGGAACAGGGTTTGTAACGATGATACGATAACCTCGCGCGGTACACCTGTTAGGCGGTTGCCCGAGTAACTTGCGCCAGCTACATTATAATCCCTGAATTTGAAACGGCTTATCGTAAGCGAGGTGTTAAATTGTAACCCGCGGATAATGCCGCTGCTGTTCCGTTTGATAAGCCAATCTGTAAAGGCCAGTTCAAAACCGGGTTGGTTGGTGCCACCCGAGTTAATGTAATACTCCGTTTCGTTTGGATTGAGCCGGCGCACGATAGATTTATCCAACCTGTAATAAAAAACCGATGCATCAAGCAGCAGGCTTTCATCTTTGTTACGCAAGCGGAAACCCGTTTCATAGTTCCAGCCGGATTGTGCCTGCAGGTTGGTGTTGATAATGTTGTCGGTAGGCCTAACCTCGGCAGTGGTGGGCGTAGAATACCCGCGACTAACAGACGCCCGCCAGATAAAATCATTAGTAACCTGGTAGGATAGGGCCAGCCTTGGCATCACCACGGCATCAAAACTGCGGGTAGTGAAATCGGCCTCGTTCAATGGGGCGATGTTGCGGAACTTGTAGCCGTAATAGTTTAAACTGGCGGCGGCCTCTACATGCAGGCGTTTAAAAATATCGGCCGCGTAGCGCGCGAAGAAGAAGTGTTGCCCGGTGTTAATCTTATCTATCTTTTGCACTTTGCCCTTTTCGCCGGCATTGTTGTCATAGTTGCTTATTTGCGAGTTAGTTTGTTGCCACTCGGCACCTACATTCAGTTTCCAGTCAAAGTTTTCCTGAGGGATGGCGGCCAGCTCAAAGTAGGTGCGCGCGCCATATGTATTTTCGTTACGTTGCTCGTAATTGGTGATGAAGGGGTTGGCAAAGTCTACATGGTTACCAAATACGGCCAGCACATTGCGGATGCGGTCGGTCAGTTTTGCATCGTTAACTAAGCCACCCAAAAGCATTTTGGTATTGATGCGGATCTTTTGCTGGATAGCGCCCGGCAGGGTAGCCGTTGGTAACCTCGCACTACGCGGGTCTGCTTGCATTTGCGCAAGGTTAAGGCCGCCGGGTGTCTGGTAATCTAGGTCGGAGTAGAGGATGGTTGCCCTTAACTCACTTTGCGGGGCGTATTGGTAAGCGTCCCCCGCCTGCAAATAAGTGCGGTGCATGCGGCTGTTTTGCCGATAGCCATCATAAGTTTGATATGACTGATTAAAGTTGAAGCGGTTTTTAGCACCCGTATTTTGCAGTGAAACCTTCTCGTGAAACAAGCCATACGAGCCGCCATTGATCCCTGCGGATAAATAATTACTGTCCGTACGGTTAACGGGGCTTAGCAAAACCACCCCGCCCGAATTCGCCCCAAAAAGGCTCCCATCCGGCCCTTTCAGGATTTCGATATGGCGAATGTTGCTGATATCGATAGCGTTTAAATAGGTATTGCCACCGGCGTCGGTCAGCGGGATCTCGTCAAAGTAAACCTTCACATCCCGCACCCCAAACGGCGACCGCAGCAAACTGCCACGGATAGATAAGCGGTAACTCCCCGGCGAGCGTTCTTCGGCACGTACCCCGGGTATGGTATTAAGGGCTGTCACGAAAGAATTATCGGGCTGCAACTTTAGCTGCGCCGAACCAAGTACGCTAACAGAAGCAGGTACGCTCAACACAGGTTGCTCGGATAGGTAAGCTTTAATGGTTACAGGTTTCAGCTGCTTTAAACTATCTGCTTTAGTTGCAGGCTTGGTTTGTGCCATAGCCGCAACCGGGAGTATACAAATGGCAAATAAGCTCAGGTAATATTTTATCATAGATGCGGGTGAATTAAAACAAAAATAGCCCTTTACATTGTATTGGGCTATCCTTATAAATAATATTACAAATAGTTTATTTAGCGCTTACACGCCAGATGCGGTTGCTCACATCATCGGCAACTAATAGCGAGCCATCTTTGGCAATAGCCACACCAACCGGGCGGCCATACACTTCTTTTTTATCCAAATCCGCAATAAAGCCCGTTAAAAAATCTTCCATTTTTGGGGCAGGTTTGCCGTTTATAAATGGTACAAAACCAACCTTGTAACCGGATAATACCGACTTGTTCCACGAGCCATGTTGCCCAATGAACGCGCCGTTATTATACTTTGCCGGGAATTTTTTGCCGGTATAAAACACCAATCCTAACGATGCCGTGTGCGGGCCTAATGATAAGTCGGGCGTAATGGTTTTAGCAACCATATCAGGGCGTTTAACTTCGGGCCTTGGGTCTTCATGCTTGCCGAAGTATGCCCATGGCCAACCGTAAAAGCCACCTTCTTTAACGCTGGTAAAGTAATCGGGCACCAAATCATCGCCCAGGTTATCGCGTTCATTAACGGCGGCATAAAGCACACCTGTTCCCGGCTGGAAATCTATCCCGGCAGGGTTGCGCAAGCCGCTGGCATAGATGCGTTCGCCGCTGCCATCGGGGTTTATCTCTAACACATCGGCACGGCGTTTTTCAACGTCCATACCATGCTCGGCGATGTTTGTGCCCGAGCCTACCGCCACATAAATTTTAGTCCCCGCGGCGTTGGCTTTAATGTTACGTGTCCAATGGTTGTTGTACCCCCCGGCAGGTAAAGCCAGGATCATTTTGCCCGGGGTGGTTATCTTGGTTTGGCCGGGTTTGTAATCGTATTTCCAAAGGCCGTCGGTATTGGCAACGTAGAAGGAGTTACCTAATATCAGCAGCCCGTAAGGCTGGTTCAGGTGGCTCAAAAATACCTCGCGGGTATCGGGGATGCCGTCGCCATTTGTATCGCGCAGTATAGTTATCTGGTTAGCACTTTTACCCAAGTTTTGGGATGCGGCGGCACCAATTACTTTAGCGCCTATTTTTTTGATCCCCTTTATTTCGGTATTGGCTTCGCTTAAAAAAATATCCCCGTTAGGGGCAACATAAATATTGCGGGGATTTTTAAGCGTATCGGCAAAAAGGTTTACCACGAACCCGGCGGGGGCTACAGGCATTTTTCCTGCCGGCCAGGCAATAACTTTACAGTAATTGCTCACGGCTTTAGTTTGGTATGGCGCGGGTAAATTCACCTCTTGTTGGGAGGGGGTATTCACGTCGGCTGCTTTTGTGGCATCCACCTTTTTTTGTTTACAGCTTGCGGCCAGTAAAGTAATGGCCGCTATATGGGCGATATAAGTTTTCATAGTTAGTGTTTGTAGTTAACTAACCCCGGCGCGTTTGCTTTTGTTTGGTTTGCCCTGTTATGTAAAAGCCTTATTACAAACATTTAAGGCGATTATCTGCCTAAAAGTTATATTTTTGGATAAGCCTGTATATCAGCACTAATGCTAACCTATAAACGCAGATTGTTACTTTTGGCGATAGCCGTTTTGATTGCCGTAAAGGCACATGGGCAGGTGCAATACAGCCTTGGCGACCCTGTGCTTTCTGAAGACTTTGGCTTTGGCGGCCCGTACTCTCCTGTTGGCCCGCCACTACCCGATGCAAATACAACAATGAAAAGCGGGGGAGATGGCAGGTGCCCCGGCCCGGGGCGCTACCTGGTTTTAAACACTTCCGCAAACTGCTATGGCGATACCTTCTCCACCATTAATTTTGACCATAGCGGCACCAGCCCTTATGGTTATTTAATGATGGTTAATGGGGACGACAAACCTGTAACTTACTACACCAATGTAATAAGCGGCAGCAAGTTTTGCCCCGGGCAAAAGTACAGGTTCGCGGTTTTTCTAAAAAACATCAATACGCAAATGCCCCGCCCGGCAGGTTATGCAGATGCCAATATACTTTTTACGGTTAAAGCGGCCAATGGTACAATATTGACAAACACACCCACCGGTGCTTTTACAGAGGAAGGTTTTAAAGAATACCATGCCGATTTTGTTGTGCCAAACGATGGCTCTGATGTTACTGTATCACTCAGCAATGCGGCTTTAACGGGCACAATAGGCAATGATTTTGCCATAGATGATATTACGGTTAAGCCCTACGGCCCGGTAATAAATGCCGGGATTGGATCGCCAACTGGGCCTGCATCAGCTACACAGTGTTTGGATAACCACTCCGTTAGGTATATCCTCAAAGCTGAAATACCCGCCTACGCTACGCCACAGTATCAATGGCAACTAAATTATAATAAAAAGGGCTGGGTAAATGTGGCCGGCGAAACCAATGCAGACATTGACCTGCGTTTAGAATTTTTAGCCCCGGCAGCAGGTAAGTATGAGTACCGGGTGGGTGTGATAAGCGCGCCGGGCGCTTCACTAAATTGCCAAACGTTTTCGCTGCCGGTAGTTATTAATGTGGTAAAAAATCCTGAATTTAAGTTGCCGGCTATAACATACGTCTGCAAAGGGGATGCCCTTTCCATACATGCCGATGGCGGAACGGATTACTTGTGGACATACCCTGACGGCCGCACCTCATACAGCCATTTTTTAGATGTAACAGGTAGTGTAGACGAAAGCTTTGAGGGCGAGTATAAGGTTGTGGTTACCGCGGATGGCTGTTCTAAAGAATCAACAACGCAGGTTAAGGTAGTGCCGGCTTTAAACGCCAGCGTAGAAAATGATCACCCGGTAATATGCCGTGGCGAATTTGTGCAACTGAATGCTATAGGGGGTAATGCTTACAAATGGGTTAAGTCGGGCGATAGCCCTCCAATCGGGTTAGACCATGATGACATACAAAACCCAATAGCAACGCCAACTGAGACTACTAAATACAGCGTTTATATAAGTAACGAGGGCTGTAGGCAACAACGAGATGTAACCGTAACCGTTATACAGCCCCCGACCGCCAATGCAGGCCCAGACAGGACGATGAACGAGGGGGAGATCATAACCCTGCAGGGAACAGTAACGGGTACAAGCCCAACTTATTCGTGGTTTCCACCCGATTACATGGACGACCCCACATCTCTTACACCCAAGGTAAACCCACCCGATAATATTACGTACACGCTGCATGTAGAATCGGCCGATAATTGCGGCATGGGTTATGATGACGTGATGACTGTTAAAGTATTTAAAAAGCTAATTATCCCATCTTCATTTAGCCCCAATGCTGACGGTATAAACGACAGCTGGCATATTGACAAGTTGTACACCTACCCCCAAAGTGTGCTTTCCGTTTACACCCGCGAGGGCACCGAAGTTTTCAGGACAGTGGGCGATGCCAGGCAATGGAACGGTATATTTAACGGCCAAGCATTGCCACCCGGCACCTACTATTATGTTATCGACCTGAAAAATAATTTGCCTAAAAGATCGGGGTGGGTATTGTTGTTAAAATAGACCTCCACAAGCTTAATTAATTAAATTTGACCAATTGGCGCAACTTTGCTAAAAAGCTATATTTTTGACGCTACCTATTTGTACACCAGTACGCTATGCCAATTAATAAGTTAAAGTTTTTAGTCTTCCTGGTTTTTTTATTGATCAACGTGCGGGCGTTTGCGCAGGTAGGTAACGGTAGTTTGGGCGACCCTGTTGTAAAGGAAGATTTTGGCTCCGGTTCCGACCCCCACTATCCAAACACCACGTATCCCCGTATAGGCGGCTCATGTCCGCCACCCGGTTATTATGCACTTGCGAAAAGTGAAAGTGGTTGTCATGATACCTGGCACAGCGTATTAAAAGATCATACAGGTAACGATGGTTATATGATGATAATTGATGCTGCTGTAGATGCAGGGGAATTTTATAAACAAGAAACTCCTCATTTACTCTGCGGAGGTACCACTTACGAGTTTTCGGCATATGTTAAAAATTTGGTGCTACCTGCTTATGCAAACACCCATTCAAAACCCGACCTTACCTTTAGGATCGAAAGGGTAACAGGTGAGTTAATAGTCCCCCCATTTTCTACAGGCCCAATTTATGAAACAGCCGGGGCAGACGATTGGCAAAGGATATCCCAGGTAATTCCGTTACCAGCCGATGCGGATGCGGTGGTTGTAAAAATAATTAATAACGGTACTGGGCAAATAGGTAACGATCTGATATTGGATGATATAGCCTTTAGGGCCTACGGCCCGGTTTTACAAGCGGGGTTTTCAGGTGGTATTAATGTAACCCAAAACAACGTGTGCGAAGGGCAGACCGCTAATTATACTATTACTACTACAACCGGGGTAGGGTATAACAACCCAGCCTACCAGTGGCAAAAAAATACCGGAAGCGGATGGGTTAATATTGACGGCGAGGTAAACACATCCTTAAAAGTTTCATTCCCCAGCGCCCGGCTTGGTTCATATGAATACCGCTTGCTGGCTGCCGAGGGTGGCAATATAAACTCGCCAAATTGCAGGGTGTACTCAAACACGGTAACAATAAAAGTTACAGCGTTCCCGGTAGTCCCCAATATACCGCCACAAGTGGTTTGCGAGGGCGATCCAATCATACTTACGGCAACGGGTGGGGCAACCTACCAATGGACCTTGCCTGATTTGACAACCAGTACGCAAAACCCTTTAATAATACCGGTATCAAGCGTTGCCCATAGGGGCACTTACCATGTAGATGTCAAATCTGCCGCGGGTTGTGTGACGCCAAAAAGTGTTGAAGTTACTGTTAATACCAAGCCTGTTATTACAGTAAGCCCGCCGCAAAGTACCTGTGCGGGTAATGGTGTGCCAATTACCGCGTTCGCTGTAGATGGGGTTACCTACAGGTGGTCGCCGGCGGCGGGCCTTTCAGATGTTAACTCGGCTAATCCCGTTGCCAGCCCTACGGTATCCACGCTGTACGCGGTTACGGTTACCAATGCTAAAAATTGCTTTAGCACCAATACGGTGCAGGTTGATGTGTTACCCCTGCCGGTAGCTAATGCTGGTGATGATAAAAAGATATTTGAAGGCCAATCTGTAACGCTGAATGGCAGCGGAACAGGTGATAATGTAACCTACAGTTGGTCGCCTACCACCTACCTGGATAATCCTGCATCGCCCACACCAACGGCTACGCCGCTAAACGATATTACTTACACATTAACGGTAACATCGGCCAATTGCGGCACCAATGAAAGCAGTATTTTTGTAAGGGTTTATAACAAGTTAGTTATCCCAACCAGCTTTACACCGAATAGCGATGGGACAAACGATATATGGAATATAGAGGCGCTTGATACCTACGCGCAGGGTGTTATTACGGTTTACACCCGTACCGGCAGGCAGGTATTTACAAGTAAAGGCTACAGTAAACCTTGGGACGGTACATTTAATGGCCGCCAATTGCCTGCCGACACCTACTATTACATCATCGACCTGAAAAACAGCACACCAATCCTTTCTGGCTGGGTGCTTATCATAAGATAATTTATTTCAAAATATAATTAACGCCTAAATGTGCACCGGTTGTAGTGATACGGTAATAAGAGTCATGTGAAACATCGTTTATGCCCTGGTAGCCCGCGTTTATTTCTATTTGCTTGTTGATGACTACGCCGGCTTTAACAATTATTGAATTTGCCGATTTTAAAAATGCATCAAACGGTTGTGTTGCAAGCTGGCTTGGGGTTCCGTCGGCATTGCGAAATTCTTTACCGCTGTAGCTGATTAGCGACGCCTGCAAACCTGCACCCATAAAAAATTTAAAATCAGGCTTGTTATAAAAGTTGTAAAGTATTTGCGGGCTAACAGATATATTTAGCTGATTGAACTTAAATATGGCATCATTATAAGGGGACACCGTACTGGTATATGCTGTAGAGTAGCGGCTTAAGGCAGCCCCGGCTTCTAACCTTAACACCAGTTGCTGTATGCGCGGGTTTGCATAAACATTAAAGCCGACAACTATTTTTGGCAAAACCGACGAAGCATTTGGCGCGCCTGCAAACCTAAGGCCACCATCCGTTTTGTAAAAACCGAAGTTAGCGCCCACGCCGGCATAAAAAACAAGGGTTTTTGCTTTTTGTGCTGATGCCGCCATGGCCTGGTTATCGGTAATGTTGTTTATGCTGTTAATCACTTTCACCAGGTCTTGCTCGTTATAATTAGTCTGCTGTATCAGTTTGTTTAGACCATCATCCAGTTTTTGATTTTGTGATGCAATAACGCTCAATTGCTTACGATAGGTACGCTCATCTACATTCAAATCATTTTGCTTATACGTGCGAAAGATAAGTTCGACAGGGGCGGCTTGGCCCGGTTTTATAAAATACCTCATTTTTAGCCGGTCGCGGTAATCATATATTGCTGCTATATCGCCATGGGTAAGCAATTTCAGGAAAGTGGTACGCTGTTCCACAGAGGTGTCCCTTTCAGTGCTGCCTTCCACATCTGTACTTATAGGGCCGGTATAACTTTCGTAAACATCCATCCCGATTATTTTTACTAACCTGGCGTTTTGCGGGGTTAATTGCCGGCGTTGGTTATCATTAAGGGTGGGCTTAAAATCAATTACATCGGGGTTCTCGCTCCATTCGCGGTAGTTAATATAACCTTTTGTAGTATCGCCACCGGGCGAAATAAAATAGCCGGCTTTGTAATTGCTTTGTGCATTTGCAGCAATAGCGAGCAGCATAATAGCTGCCAGGGAACATAAATATTTCATGAAACGATGGTGTTAGGTTATTTAGCTTTTAAAAAGTACAAGGTATGCTATTACGCCAAACAGGATTACAGCAAGCGTTAGTTTGGTATAATTTTTCTTCTTTTTAACCAGTAAGGGTTTATCTATCCCATTTATTTGTGCTGCAACTTTTACGAGGGTATGTTCGTGGTATTCTAAGCCATCAAAAGTTCTTTGCAGCTTATCTGTAAGCGCGCCATGTTTTAGGGCTATATCTGCAAGTTGCTGAATATATAAACGCTCTGTTTTGTTGCCTATCGGGTCCGGGATCATGTATAAACGGTAAATGAGCTCGCGGGGCGTATCATTATCCTTTTCGGTTGTGTAAAAGCGCGTTTTTGTATTGTCGGAGTAGGAATACAGGGAGATGTTTTTGCCCTTTTGCAATTGCTCCAGGAATACTGTATCTACTTTTGAAGTTGTATCCCTGGCGTTTAAATGGTTTTCATCAACAGTACCAAGGCTTATGCTGCACACATAACGTTTATACGTTAGCGCATCGGCAATGGTAAATTGTTTAATATCGGCAACCGTAAATCTTTGGGCGGTGTGGATGGTATCTGGTTTAAAAGAAACCGACTTCGGGTTAGAATCCCATTCGTGTTCGCTAATCAGGCCTTTTAGGGTATCGCCTTTTAGGGTAATTACATAACCAGGCTTAAAATTGCCCTGGCCGTAAGAAAGTGCTGGGAATATTAGGGCCGCTAACAGCAGCTTATAAATAAGTTTCATTAATTAGTGATAATTGGTGGGATGAATATATCGAAATTCTCCATCAGTAGCACTAAAATTTAGTTATTTAAAATTTGATGAACTTATCCATCTGCTCGTTGGTGAATTTCAAAGTATCTTCGGGCGTGATGTTGCCCTGTTCATCCATCTCGTTACGAATAGATGCGATGTGGATCTTTAGCGGCATTACATGCAGGTTGAGGTAGTGGCATACGCCCGTAAAATGATCTACCCCGCGGATGTTACCATACTTACCGGATGACAGGCCAACCAGTGCCGCCTTTTTATCATAAAAACTTTCGGGGAAGCTGCAGGCATCCACAAAAACCTTTAAAATACCGGGGTAGCTGCCATTGTATTCGGGAATCACGAACACGAATTTTTCTGTAGCGGTGATGATGTCCTGGATCTTGCCAAAGGCCTCGCTGCGTTTGCCGTAAAGGTCTGTCTCTATCAGGTTTGGCGGCAGTTGTGCCAATGATAGCAGCGTTGTTTCCATACCCTTTGCAGCCAGTTGCTTTTGATAGTATTGGGCAAGCTTTAAGGTTGAGCTGCCGGCGCGGTTTGTAGATGCTATGATGGTGACCATGTTAATTATTGAATTAGTGAGTTGGCGAATTAGTGATTGGCTTTAATGGTAGATAAAGGTTAATTGCTTGACGCTAGGCAAGAAAACTTCACTACTTCACTAAATCAATAACTCACTAATTAGCCCCAACAATGTTTGTAAGTTGGCAAAACTGTTAATTTCTCAATTGTTTAAATCCGTATCTTTAGCGGCGGATAAAAAAACAGTACAAACATAGAAATTTATGTGCCTGTTTTTCGTTCGTAATACACCACAGACTTAATTTTTTTAGAGATATATAATGGGTAAAATTATTGCTTTAGCTAACCAGAAAGGTGGCGTTGGTAAAACTACATCATCCATAAACCTTGCCGCAAGCTTAGCCGTGCTGGAATACAGGACGTTACTGTTAGATGCCGACCCGCAGGCAAACTCAACATCGGGCATTGGTTTCGACCCGCGCAATATAAAGAACAGTATTTACGAGTGCATCATTAACGAAGTGGACCCTCGCGAAGCCATCCAAAAAACCGAAACACCAAACCTTGACCTTTTGCCAGCGCATATAGACCTGGTTGGTGCCGAGATAGAAATGATAAACCTGCCAAACCGCGAGTATAAAATGAAAGCGGTTTTAGAAAGCATCCGCGATGATTACGATTTTATCATCATCGACTGCTCTCCGTCGTTAGGTTTAATTACCATAAACGCCCTTACCGCTGCCGATTCGGTTATTATCCCGGTGCAGTGCGAGTACTTCGCGTTAGAGGGTTTGGGCAAGTTATTGAACACCATCAAAATTGTACAATCGCGCCTGAACACTACCTTAGCTATAGAGGGTATTTTATTGACAATGTACGATGTGCGCCTGCGCCTTTCTAACCAGGTGGTAGATGAAGTGCGCACCCACTTTGAGGATATGGTGTTTGATACTATTATACAGCGTAACACCCGCCTAAGCGAGGCGCCAAGCTTTGGTATATCCGTAATTATGCACGATGCAAACTGTAAAGGTGCCGTTAACTACCTTAACCTTGCCCGCGAGATCATCCGCAAGAATGGTTTGGTGAGTAATGAGGAACTGGCAACTACCGTAACAGCTTAATAACAACAATGAGTACAGAAAAAAGAAACGCTTTGGGAAAAGGTTTAAGCGCCTTGCTAAACGATTCCCCAAGCGTAAATCAAAATAAGAACAGTTATTCTAACCCGGGCAACCCGGTATCAGAAACAGATAGCCTGGGGTCGGTTAACGAGATCAGGATAGGCGAGATAGAAGTTAACCCTTTTCAGCCCCGCACCGGCTTTGATGAGCAAGCCCTTGCCGACCTATCAGCCTCAATAAAATTGCAAGGGTTGATACAGCCCATCACCGTGCGTAAGGTAAGTGCGCACGCTTACCAGTTAATATCGGGCGAGCGCAGGTTGCGTGCGTCAAAAATGGCGGGCCTTACCCGGATCCCGGCATACGTACGCACCGCTAATGACCAGCAGATGCTGGAGATGGCATTGATAGAGAACATCCAGCGCGAAAACCTGAATGCTATTGAGGTAGCCCTGAGCTTTCAGCGGATGATTGACGAGTGCAGCCTTAAACAGGAAGAACTTGGCGATCGCGTGAGCAAAAACCGCTCTACGGTTACCAATTACTTAAGGCTTTTAAAATTGCCGCCAACCATCCAGGCGTCTATCCGCGATGGCGGCATCAGCATGGGTCACGCAAAGGCTTTATTAGCTGTTGATGATCCCGCTGTTCAGCTCTACATTTTCCAGCAGATCATTAAAAACGAGCTGTCGGTGCGTAAGGTAGAGGAGATGGTTCGCGAGATCCAGAAAGCCCCGCAAAAAAAAGAAGGCAAACAGCCCGAAACGCTTACCTATCAGCTACAAAAGGTACAGGATGACCTTGCCTCGAAGTTTAGCACCAGGGTAAAACTTAAAGTTAACGCGCAAGGCAATGGAAGTATCGAAATCCCGTTCTTATCCGAAGACGATCTGGGCCGGATACTTGAAATGCTGGATTGGTAAAACACATGCTGAAAACACTTTTAACTACTGTACTATTTTTAGGGTTTGCCTTTTTCGCGATGGGCCAAACCCCTGATACCGTGGCGGCAAAAGCCAAGGCTGATACCGTTGTTAAAAAAGCAGACCCCATAAAAAGAAATTCTTTTGCTCCGCCTATAAAAAAGGAAAAAGAATACCACCCGGATAGTACACACAGCCCAAGTTTGGCTGTAAAACGCTCGCTCATCATCCCCGGATGGGGCCAATACTATAACCGCGAACTATGGTATATAAAGGTGCCGGCAATTTATGCGGGCCTGGGCTTACTGGGTAATGCCATTATTGTGAACCAGAAAAATTATAAAATTTTTGTGGCGCTTGCCAAAATAACCCGCACAGGTGGGGTGCCCGTACCGGGCGACAGGCTTTACGATTCTTATGTAAAATATAAAAGCGAATACAACCTGTATGTGGTAAATTACGGCGCCTCAAGCACCGATCTGGAGAGCGCGGCAAACGGGTATCAGCGTAATTTTCAGATTAGTATATTAGGTGTAATAGCCGTTTGGGGCATACAGGCCGTAGAGGCTTACATTACCGGGAAGTTCATTAATGCTTACACAGTAGATAATAATCTCTCTTTTAAAGTTACCCCAACCTTAATGGGGCAGCCTGTTTATGCAGCATCAAATTTTAACAGTACATTTATGCCGGGATTAAAATTAACCATAACGCTTTAAATAGAACGAAGCATACAGTTCAATAATTTACGGATGAAGATCGCATTGTTAGGTTACGGTAAAATGGGGAAGATAATCGAAAAGATAGCCCATGACCGCAAACACGAAATTGTACTTAAAATAGGTAACAATAACCTTGATGACCTAACTACCGAAAACCTGCAAAAGGCCGACGTAGCCATCGAGTTTAGCACCCCCGCAACTGTGCTGGGTAATATAGAAAGCTGTTTTAAGGCAGGTGTACCCATTGTTGTGGGCACCACCGGCTGGCACCACGAAATGGCGCAAATAAAAGAACAATGCGAATACCACAAAGCGTCGTTTATTTACGCCACCAACTTTAGTGTTGGGGTGAATGTGTTTTTCCACGTAAACAAGATCCTGGCTAAACTGATGAATAATTACCCGTACTATGATGTGCAGGTAGAAGAGATCCATCATACCCAAAAGCTGGATTCGCCAAGCGGCACAGCCATTACCATTGCCGAGGGCATACTGGAAAACCTCGATGCCAAAAGAGACTGGAAAAATGTATTGATAAGCGATGATAAACCCGATGAAGAGGTTGTTGCCGCCAACGAACTGCTGATAGAATCGTTAAGGATAGAGAATGTGCCCGGTACCCACACCGTTATATACGATTCTGAAATAGATACCATAGAGTTTAAACATACCGCCCATAACCGTAATGGCTTTGCATTAGGTGCCGTGCTGGCTGCCGAATGGGTGCAGGATAAAAAAGGTTTTTATTCTGTTGAGGATATGTTTGATTTTAATAACTAATTTACTGCCCAATATTTAAGTAATGAACTGGAAATTCTGGAATAAAAATAAATCAAAAGAGAAGAAAAAAAAGAGCGCCGGCCGCGAGTGGGCAGACGCTATAATTTTCGCGGTAATTGCCGCTACGCTGATCCGTACGCTGTTTATAGAAGCATATACCATACCTACACCATCAATGGAGCGCTCGCTTTTAGTAGGTGATTTTTTGTTTGTAAGCAAAGTTAACTACGGTGCCCGCACGCCGATGACGCCTATCGCGTTCCCGTTTGCGCATCACACTATGCCAATATTAGGTACCAAAGCATACTGGGATGGCATCAAATTGCCATACTATCGACTGCCTGGTTTAAGCGAAGTTAAAAAAGGTGATGTAGTGGTATTTAACTTCCCGATGGAAGCCGATTCGCCATACTTTAGGCCGGTTGATAAACGCGAAAACTACATTAAACGTTGCCAGGGTGCGCCCGGCGATACGTTAAGCCTGATAAATGCACAGGTTTATATCAATGGTAAAGCAGCGCCAAACCCACCGGGCGAGCAAACTGATTACAATGTTGTAACCAACGGTATGGATTTAAACCCGCAGGTACTGGCCGACCTGAATGTGTCTTACTACGATTCAAATCAGCCGATCCCTACCATGACAAAGGATGCGGCTACGAAGTTAAAAACATATTCAAACGTAAAATCTATTACGCCAAACTACAAACAGCCCGGTATGTCAGATCCGTTTAATCCGGTGTTCCCGGCGGCGTATCCAAAATATAAGCTGAGCCCGCTTAATAAAGATCCTGACTGGAACGTAGATAATTATGGCCCTATCATTATCCCTAAAAAAGGCTGGACAGTTAAATTAGATAGCTTAACCCTGCCGGTATATGGCCGCGCTATAGAAGTATATGAAGGTAATAAATTAGAGATCGAACACGGTAACGGTAAGATCCTGATAAACGGTAAAGAGGCAACTACCTATACCTTTAAAATGAATTATTACTGGATGATGGGCGATAACCGCCACGACTCGTTAGACTCGCGCTACTGGGGTTTTGTGCCCGAAGACCACATTGTAGGCAAAGCCCTGTTTGTGTGGATGAGCTGGGACGATAACGCCTCGTTCTTCAGCAAGATCCGCTGGAGCAGGTTGTTCATGGGCATCCACTAAAGCCTGTATGATATTTGATAAAGCCCTGTTCATAAGAATGGGGTTTTATCAAATAGCAATGGCGTGTGGTTAAAGAGAGACGATACCTTCCAAGGGAGGGAATTGCTTAACTGCTCGCAATAACGTCGTTTAAAGTGTCTTAACTATTCCCCCTCATACTTTAACCCAACCTGTTTTCTCGCCTCATCTATCATCGCTATCATTTGCCGCGACATATCATGGCTAATGATGGGGCTTTCCACTTTGCCGGCTTGCATCAAGTCAACAAAGTGTCGAATCTCGTAATTTAGACCGCCTGCGGTAAAAGGCTCGTCAATTTCAACGGTGCGGCCATCAAGGTAATTGATAGTGGCCTTTGCAGGGTTCCACCAGTTTTTGTGGATGGTGATGTTGCCAAGCGTGCCGCAGATAAGCGCATCGCCTTTACCATGCAGATCGAACCCGCCGTAAAGCTGCGCGTAACCATGTTCATGTTTAGTTTGAAACACGCTGAACATATCTATCTCCATCCCGCTGAAGCGGCCCATTGCTTGTACCTCTTCGGTTTTACCAAGCCAGTCTATCGCTAAAAAGGCTTCGTAAATACCAATTTGCATTAATGCGCCACCCGCCAAAAGACGACTAAAATTTGGATGGTCCCGACTGATATCCGCTACCGAAGAACCCGCCCGAACATAACCCACCGGGCCAATGGGGTCTTCAAGTAAATAATCTTTTAGCTTTTGGTAAAGGGGGTAAAAAGGGGGCTTCATTCCTTCCATAAATAAAAGCCCGCTTGCTTTGGCAACGGCCAACACTTCTTTTAACTGAATTAAGTTTAGCGTTGCCGGTTTTTCACAAAGTACATGTTTGCCGGCTTTTAAAGCTTTAATACTATAGTCCGCGTGAGTATCTGGCAGGGTGGCAATGTAAACGGCATCAATATCACTTGATAAAAGCTCTTCGGCGTTGCTGCAAGCCACTCCGCCATATTGTGCCACAAAGTCGGCCACCGTTTCCGGCCGGCGCGAGTAAGAGGCTGCAAGCACGTTATTGGGCAAGGCGTTTAAGCCCTGCATAAACCTGTGCGCTATGCGCCCGCAACCGATAATACCCCATTTGGTCATATTAATTCAAAAGTTAAAAGTCAAAAATAAAAAAGCCTTAAGCTGAGAACAACTTAAGGCTATGTGTTATGGCGGTAAACCAATCTCTATTCACCGCTCCTCGGTCACTAATACCTATTGATACTGTATATACAAAGGGTACGGGCTGTACCTCGATATTACCTCTGCAGGTGATAACATATGGTTAGGTGCTTTCTTGATGTCGTTTTTGTAGAACAGTTTAAAGCCCGTGAATTGAACCGGCTCCTGGTTAATAAAGTAGCGGTAGGTGCCTGTTTTCAAGTCAGGTTCGCCCCATCCGTCCATATCCATTACTACCTGTACTTCGGGGCGTAATTTGATGTTTTTGTAGTTGGTAACCATCTTTTTAGTAAAGCGGTGTACAACCAATATTTTTGGAGGCAGGCCGTTCTTTTTAACAATGCTGGCTAAGTAACCGGTTACATAGTTAATATCGGCAGCATCGTATGTGCCAATTTTTTTGCCGGGCTTGCTGCCGTCTTTCATAGAAAACTCAGGGTCCATACCAAAATGTACCTGTGGCATTTTTAAGTATTTTTCAAATAAAGGTAACTCAGCCTGTATGTTGCTTAATGCCACCTGCACATCTAAGAAAACAATGGCATGCGCTTTTTTGGCTAATACCAATATACTATCAATTTGCTTAAATGGCATGCGGTAACGGTATTTACCATCTTTACCGCCATCGCCTTGTGCTACTACAGCAATGTAGTGCAGGGCAGGTTGTACAGGTGTTTTAGGATCGGCTTTTTCCCAGGCTTTTACTTCGCCTTTTAGTTTGGCAAGCATTTCATTTGGCGGCAATTCACCCAGGATGCCCATTTTTTTAGAGTATAGGTTACCGTAAAAAGATACTATACGTTTAAAGGGTAGTATGGCACCACCCAGGGGGTAAGGCTGGTTTTTAACCGGCCACCTGCCGCTGGTATCGGTATGCGCGTTAAATTTCAATAACGAATCGTATTTGGCTTTATCAATTGGCGGGTAGGTCGATTTTACTGTGCCTAAAGTATCGGCCTCTTCGCCCGGTGCTTTCGCGGTGGTATCGCCTCCCTTTTTATCGGCTGTTTTGGTGCTGCTGTTGCTGTTACAAGCCGGCAATAATGCTACCGAGCCTAACACGACAAGTGCTGAAAAAATTACGCTTTTTAATTTCATAGATAGATGGGGTATTGAGTATGTGTGTGGTTAAATATAATGCTTGTAAAGATATAATTTACAAGCCGCTTAGCTTTTATTTTTGTAAAATTTACCGAATACGCCTAATGGTAATTTAGGGCCTGCTGTAGCTTGTAAATACAGCTCGCCTATCTCTAAATTCTCAACTTTAGGGTACGCGCTTTTAATAAGGTTTTCGATAATGACAGATGAAAAGCCAAGCGAGTAAGTATTCAGGATCAGGAAGTGTTCTTCGGGATCAAGCAATTGCATTACATCGCTCATCATCTCGTTAATGTTATCTTCCAGTTTCCATTTTTCGCCGTTAGGGCCGTTACCGTAAGCAGGCGGGTCAAGGATGATACCATTGTAGGTTTTGCCGCGCTTTACTTCGCGCTTAACAAATTTAAGGGCATCCTCCACCATCCAGCGGATATCTTTTAATCCCGATAGTTCCTGGTTCTCGTTTGCCCAGGTAACCACTTGTTTTATCGAATCTACGTGCGTGGTATCGGCACCTGCCGCACGGGCAATTAATGATGCGCCGCCTGTGTATGCGAACAGGTTGAGCACCTTTGGCGTTGGCGTTTTAAATTTTTTGATATTGTCTGATATATAATCCCAGTTAACGGCCTGCTCCGGGAAAATGCCCAGGTGCTTAAAAGAGGTTAACCCCAGGCGTAACTTGATAGCTACATCGTTATTTTTGTATTCCACATGCCAGCGGTCGGCAATTTTTGGGTCTTTCTTTACCCAGTCGCCGGCGGTTGCGCTGCGGCCTTTAAACTTTATGTGGTGCAGGCGCTGCCAGTCGGCAGGGCTAAGGGTTTTGCTCCAAACGGCTTGTGGCTCGGGGCGTATCAGTATGGTATTACCAAACCTTTCCAGTTTTTCAAAGTCGCCGCAATCAATCAGCTCGTAATCTTTCCAGTGGGTTGGTGTAAGGAGTTGGATCATTTTTTTTTGAGTATCAAGTAGCAAGTATCAAGTAGTTAGATCTTCTTGCCAACGGCAAAGGTAGGAAAATTGCTAAAGTTGGGTCTTGATACTTGATACTAATTACTTGCCACTACTAACAGAACTATAATTTATCCTTAGCCGCCTGCATAAATTTACTGGCAAATACAAAATCGTTAAGTTCTTGATTGTCGGTTTTAGCAATTTCTTTATTAGAACCTTCCCACCATTTTTGGCCCTCGTGTAAAAAAATGATATGATCGCCAATTCCCATTACCGAGTTCATATCGTGGGTCACAATAACCGTTGTCATGTTATATTCTGTGGTAAGGTCGTTGATCAGGTCATCTATCAGGATAGAAGTTTTTGGGTCAAGGCCCGAGTTTGGCTCATCCACAAATAAAAACTTGGGCTGCATGGAAATGGCGCGGGCAATACCCACACGTTTCTTCATACCTCCCGATAGTTCGGCGGGGTAAAGTTTGTTTTTATCTTTAAGGTTTACACGCTCCAGGCAAAAATTGGCTCGTTCCTGTTTTTCGGCAGCCGATTGCTCGGTGAACAGGTTAAGCGGGAACATGATGTTCTCTTCCACCGTCATGCTGTCAAACAAGGCCGAGTTTTGGAAAAGCATCCCAATTTGCGTACGGATAGGTACACGGGCGGTAAAATCCATCTCGGTAAAATTATCTTCCTCAAAAAAAACCTGGCCTTTGGTAGGTTCATGTAAGCCTACGATACATTTAAGCAAAGTAGTTTTGCCCGAGCCGGAGCCGCCTATAATAAGGTTGTTTTTTCCGGTTTGGAAAGTAGCACTGATGCCTTTAAGTACATCATTATCGCCAAAGGTTTTATAAATATCTTTGATCTCGATCATAACATTAAACTGGTGATCATAAGGTCGGCAAATAAGATCCACACACAACTAAATACCACGCCCTGTGTAGCCGACTGGCCAACCTCAAGCGCGCCGCCCGATGTGTAAAACCCCTGGTAAGAACATATGGATGCGATAAGGAAGCCAAATACAAATGCTTTCACTAACGCTACGCGGATGGTTAAACCATCAAAACCATCGTTAACACCCATCAGGTAATCTGCAGGGGTAATGCTGCCGGTAACTAAACAAGCGATATAACCACCGGTGATGCCTAATGCAATTGATATGATAACCAATAGCGGTACCATGGTGATAGACGCCAATATTTTAGGGGCTATTAAATAACCCGGTGCGTTTACGCCCATAATCTCCAGCGCGTCTATCTGTTCGGTTACGCGCATGGTGCCAATGTTCGACGCGAAGTTTGACCCTACACGCCCGGCCAATACCAATGATGATATGGTTGGGCTAAACTCCAGAATGTTGGAGTCGCGGGAGATGCTGCCGGCAATACTGCGGGGCACCAACGGGCTGGATAACTGGAAGGCCACCTGGATGGTTGTTGCCGCGCCAATAAATACGGATATAATGCTGATGATACCTAACGAGCCAATGCCCACAGAAACCATCTCGCGCATTACCTCGGCCCAGTAAACTTTAAATTTCTCTGGTTTTTTAAAACTCAAACCCAGTAAGAGTATATATTTTCCTAAGCTTTGAAACATTCGTTGGTCGTAAATAATTCGGTTAAAAATACATTTTTTAATATTAAGCTATATTGCCGCTTCAAATTCAATCAATATTAATTGATATTTAAGTATGAAAAACGCCCTCATCACCGCAGCAACAAAAGGCATTGGACGCGCTGTTTCAATCGCTTTTGCTAAACAAGGAATAAACCTGTCGATTTGTTCTCGAAATGAGGAAGATTTATCAAATTTTAAACAGGAGTTGCAAAGCATCAATCCCCAAATTACGGTAATAACCATGGTTACAGATTGCAGTAAGCGCGATGAACTGATAAATTTTGGCGTATTCACCGAGAAAAAGCTGGGGTTCGTCGACGTTATTGTAAATAATGTGGGTATGTATAAGCATGTATCTATACTTAACGACAGCGAAGATTCCTTCCAAAAACAGATAGATACTAACCTGCTTCCGGCCTATGAACTGTACCGTTTCTTCGGTAAACGCATGGTTTCTGTCGGTAAAGGGCATATCTTCAATATATGCTCGGTAGCAGCTATAAACCCCATAGCAGAGGCAGGTATGTATAGTGTAACTAAATATGCACTTTTAGGTCTTAATAAGGTAATGAGGCTCGAAACGCAGGGACATGGTGTTAAGGTAACAGCAGTGATCCCGGGGTCAACATTAACAGATTCGTGGAAAGGCGTTGAGGTTGATAAAAACACAATGGTACTCCCCGAGGATGTAGCATCGGCAATAGTAAACATATTAAATATGAGCGCCGGGGCAAATGTTGATGAAGTGGTTATAAAACCTGCGCCGGGCCAGATATAAGCCTCTCCCCAAACCCCTTGCCGAGGGAGAGGGGCTTTAAAAACAGAAAGTCTCCCCTATCGGGGGAGATTTAGAGGGGGCTAACATTTAAACTAAAAGATAATGGAAAAGAAACTTTACAGAGACGAGCACCGCAAGGTTATAAGCGGTGTATGCGCAGGTTTAGCCGACTACTTTGGCGTGGACGTATCAATAGTACGCGTACTATTTGTAGTATCAATGTGTTTAAAAGGTGTGGGCTTATTGCCGTACATCGTTTTATGGATAGTATTGCCAAAACGCCCGTTTGGGTTTAATGAGCCATTTAAACCGGGTGTAACACCGGGCTACAACCCCAACTACCAACAAACATATGGCGATATAAAGGTAGATTACACGGTGCCTAAGCCACCATTTCCCGGCCAGCCGTTCCCTCCATATCAACCTATCAAGAAAACTTCAAACGTAGGTGTGATATTCGGTGTGATACTAATAGCACTTGGAGCCATATTTTTGGTAGATCAGTTAGACATCATTCCTGATTGGGACTTCGAAAAACTTTGGCCTGCAATATTAGTAGCAGCGGGTGTAGCTATAATTTTTGGCGGCAAAAAACAACCATGGGAAAAAGAAGGCTGGGTTGCCGACAAAAAGGAAGCGGATTTTACCACTCAACCTAAAACCGAAGCAACAGAAGACAACCAAACCGATAACAATCCAACTGTATAGTTATGAAAAGCGAAAAATTAATACCAGGCCTTATCCTGGTCCTTTTAGGAACCGTGTTCCTGTTAGATAATTATCATGTAATAGATTTCCATTGGGGAAACATCTGGCACTTGTGGCCAATATTCCTGATCATGGGTGGTGTAAACCTGGTGTTTGCTAACAATAAAGCCCCATGGGCAACCGCGCTTAAAATTGGCGTGGTGGTATTAGGCTTTGCCCTATTGGTATTTGGCCATTTTGATAACCGCTGGTTTAGGCCCGGCCACTGGAACTTTAACGACAAGGGCTGGTATAAAGACGGTGACGACAATGACAACAACGACGACGATGATGATGACAACGGCAGCGATAGCACCGGCATTGTAAAAGTAGAGGGTAGCAGCACCTACACCGAGCCTTTTGTGGCAACCGCTACATCTGCAAGGTTAGAGATAAGCGGTGGCGGTACTGTATATACATTGAAAGATACAACCAACCAGTTGTTTACCGCAACTACCCGCGAGCGTTACAACAGGTACATCTACACCCATACAATGGATGGCACAACACCTGTTATAGGGTTGCGTATGAAAGAAAAAAAGGGCCATATCAATTGGGATAGCGATAAAGGTAACTCGGCCACTATAAAATTAAATACCCGGCCAGAATGGGATATCAACGTAAAAGCCGGCGCTACCGAACTGGATTTTGACCTGTCGCCATATAAAATTAAACGCTTTGAGATAAACGGCGGCGCGGCATCGTTCCACATAAAACTGGGCCAGCCATTAGCCGAAACCAATGTAGATGTTAATACAGGGGTATCCGAAGTAGAGATCAGCGTGCCGGCAAACGCGGCTACCCGTATCACGGCAGATACCGGCTTATCATCAAACGAGTTTAACGGCTTCGATAAAAAAAGTGATAACACTTTTGAATCTGCAGGGTTTGCTACCGCTAAAAATAAGATCATCATCCACGTAAAAGGTGGCCTATCTGATGTTAAGGTAGTTAAATATTAATAGTTTTATTGCCGGATGGTTGCCCCTAATGTTTAAATTTGAACGCTATGCAACCATCCGGCAATACTAATTTACAGCCCTCAACTAATGATGAATATACCCTCGTCATCAACGGTAAGCCCAATGGCCCATTTACCATAGCGCAGTTAAAAGAGCGAAAAATTAAGCCCGGCGACTTTGTAAAAACTCCCGCGATGAACGATTATAAAGAAGCACACGAAATAGCTGCGTTAAGGCAGCTATTTGGCTTTGCAAGGCGCCCGCTGCCCATGCAGTACTTCGGTAGTTTTGACCAGCGCGCCATTGCCATGGTGATAGACTGGTTAATTGTACTTAGCGTGTTTGTACTGGCGGCATTTATAGTGATGCTGGCAATGTTACTGGCCCTCCGGGGGCCGGATAATCAAACACTACGCATGGGTATCACCCTAGGCATCGTTGCATTAACCCCCATCGCGAAGATCATTTACAACGTGAGGATGGAAAGCGGCCCCAAACGCGGCACATTTGGTAAACAACTGATGAACATCCGCGTATGTGATAATTACGGCGAGCAGATTACCCAAGGCCAGGCCATTGGCCGCAATATGGGTAAGTACCTGTCTGTAGCAACGCTTTTTATAGGCTACATCATTTGTTTTTTTACCGCGAAACAACAATGCCTGCACGATATAATGGCTGATACAGTGGTGATAAAGGATAGGCTGGACGGGTAACTGAATGTGCGGATATGCAGATGTGCGTATGTGCAGATATGCAAATGAAAGACTGATCCGAAGGGAAAATATAACTTTCTTGTTTTCTACGACCCGTCAATGACGCGCGGAGAGAATAGGAACAAAATAGCGATGGGTTTTATACCCATCGCTATTAACGCTTGCAAACTGCAAACTAAAAACTGCCAACTGACCTACACCGCGTCAGACAGTGAGCTAAATGTAAAGTCGCGGATACGCATTGGGGGTATCAGGGCGCTTTGGCTGCTTTCGCCACTTACGGTGCGCTCCGTTTTGCCAAGGGCATCCAGGTTGTTCAGCATAATAACAGGGCTTTCGTTAAAGCGCATGTTTTTTATCGGGAACTTTATCTGTCCGTTCTCTATGTAAAAAGTACCATCGCGGGTAAGGCCGGTATAAAGCAAGGTTTGCGGGTCAACCGGGCGTATGTACCACAGGCGGGTAACCAATATACCTTTTTCGGTGCCCTTTATCAGGTCCTCCAGGCTTTGGGTGCCACCTTCCATAATAATGTTGGCAGCGCCGGGCACAGGTTTAACACCTTTCTTTTGCGCCCAGTAGCGCGAATAGCTTAAATTTTTGATCACCCCTTTTTCTATCAGGCTCATCTTATCTAATGGCATGCCCTCGCCGTCGTAGGTGGTGGCAGGTAGCTCGGGGTTGGTAGGGTCGGCGTAAATATTTACGCGCTCGTCAACCAGTTTTTCGCCAAGGCGGGTTTTGCCACCCGGTTTGCTCAAAAAGCTACGGCCTTCATCGGCGCTACGCGCGTCAAGGCTGCCGTATAACTGCTCAAGCAAAACAATACCTGCGGCAGGTTCTAATATTACGGTGTATTTACCCGGCTCAATAGCTTTTGCAGCAACAGATCCGGCGGCTTTTTTAGCAGCTATAGCCGAGAAGGCTTTAACATCCAGCTTGCCTATATCATCGTAATCCTTAGTAACATAGCCGGACCCTTGTCCATCTGCCGTACGCATGGTTGCCGAGAAATTGACGTTGGTGCCACGGTTAAATACAAACAGGCCTTTAGAATTCATCATGGCGCTGCTGGCCGAACTATCCTGCAAAAAACCAGCTGCTATAAGTTTGTTTTGCTTAGATATATTTAGGCTGTCCTCCACCATTTTGCTGCGCTGTGCGGGCGTTATCGCGGCTGTAGCAGCCACAAAGGTTTCGCCGTGGGCAGGGTAGGTTTGCGGGCCAAGCATCGGCATATACTCCGGGTTTTCGGGTGCAAATTGCGCAAGCTCTTCCGAGCGTTTTACCGCTTTTTGGATCGATTCGTCGCTGTAATCATTTAAGGTGATAACGCCCAGTTTTTTGCCAAAGGCCGATGAGATCGACATGCTGCTGCTGCTGATAGCGCCGCTTGTTGATACGTTGTTGCGGGCAAAACGTACGTTTGCCGAATCTGAACTGTAAATGCTAACCTGGCATTCATCAGCTTTTGAATAGCTCAGCACCTTTTTTAACAGGGTGCGGCATTCGTTTTCAGTTAATATTGCCATGTTATATTTTTCTTGCTGTGTTAATTACGTTAACCCCGTTAAAACGGGCTGTTGATGAACCATGAGATACAGCGCTGGACTGCATTGGCTGGCCCTTGCCGTCAAAGAACGAGCCGCCTAAACGGTAATCGTCCTTATCGCATACTGCGGTACACGAGTTCCAGAATTCCCGCGTGTTGGCCTGGTAGGCAACATCGTTTAGCATGCCCACTATTTTACCATTCTTGATCTCGTAATAAAGCTGCCCGCTAAACTGAAAGTTGTAACGTTGCTGATCTATCGAGAACGAGCTATCACCGATAATGTAGATGCCTTTCTCTACGTTTTTGATCATATCCGCAGGGGCCATTTTCTCTTTACCCGGTTGCAGTGATATGTTTGGCATGCGCTGGAATTGCACGTCGCGCCAGCTTTGCGAGTAGCAGCAGCCTTGCGACTCCTTTAGCCCGATGATGTGCGCCTGGTCGCGAATGGCCTGGTAGTTTACCAACACGCCATCTTTAATGATATCCCATTTTTTGGTGCCAACGCCTTCATCATCGTAACCAACCGCACCAAGCGAACCCGGCTGCAGCTTATCGGCCACAATATTTACGTTTTTACTGCCGAAATTGAACTTGCCCGATTTCCATTTGTCCAGTGTCAGGAAACTGGTACCGGCAAAATTGGCCTCATAACCCAGCACACGGTCAAGCTCCGAAGGGTGGCCTACAGATTCGTGAATGGTTAACCACAGGTGACTTGGATCAAGCACCAAATCATATTTGCCCGGCTCTACTGTTTTCGCTTTCAGTTTTTCGGCAGCTTGTAGTGCCGCCGCGCCTGCGTCTTCCAGCATGTCGTAGCGGTCGCGGTATAGGGTGGTCTGGCTTTTTATTTTGTCGCTTTCGCGTGGTTGCAGGTATTCGTAACCCATGCCGCGCGGTGCGCTAAGCGAACTGCGGGTTTCAAACTTGCCGCTCTTCTCGTCAATTTTGGTAACCCCAAATACCGGCCAAATGCGGTGGATATCCTGGTCGATGTAGGAGCCGTCTGTAGATGCAAAATATTTTTGCTCGTTCACCATAAACAGGATCGAGTTAACGTAGTTGGCGCCGTTTTTAAAGGCGGCATCGTTAACAGAAAGCAGCAGGTCGGTTTTTTCCTTCATCGGCACATCAAAGGCGTTGCGTTCGATAGGTGTTTTCCAGGTAACCTCACCATACCCTTTTTGCGGGGCCAGCTGCACCGGCTCGCTTTGCAGGCGCGAGTTTTCTTTGGCAATGGCCACAGCAGTTTCTGCCGCGCGTGCAATGCTATCGTTATCCAGTTTATCTGTAGCGGCAAAGCCCCAGCAGCCGTTGGCAATAACACGGATGCCCATGCCATAGCTTTCGGTATCAACAATATTCTCAATGTTTTTATCGCGGGTAACCACATACTCGTTCAAATAGCGGCCAAGGCGCACATCGGTATAGGTAGCGCCTTTGGCGCGTGCAGCGTTAAGGGCTACATCGCTCATGCGTTTTTTAATGGCCACATCAACATCGCGCATGCGCGTGCCCGGCACAATTGGCGAACCGGCGGCCGTAAACTGGCTAAGCATGCCGGCACTTATGCCCATGCCCGTAAGGTAGAGGAAGTCTTTTCTTTTCAAAGTGGGTCAGTATTAAAGCCTAAATATAGCGATTAAAGGATGATGTGCAAATGTGCGGATGTGCAAATGTGCAAATGCGGGGATGTGCAAATATGCAAGTGATTTTGAGTTCCCCTCTTGAGAGGGGTAAGGGGTGTGTTATTAAAGTGATAAGTAAGTTATCATGGTGAGCCCGTCGAACCAATAACCGCGTGTAGAAGTCTTCGACAAGCTCAAACGGACAAAGTGAAAAATCAAATTCCCTCTGAAGAAGAGTTAGGAATTGTGTTAACGATTAAATATTAAAGCGTTTAGTTATATATTTAAAGCATGATAGTACATTTTATACAACATAAGGGCAGGGGAGGCTGGGTATTAGGCGTTCCGCTTATTTGTGGAGTAGTGTTGTTTACGTTATCTGATGCTTTAGGTGTAGATACCCCATATCTGCGCCCGGCATGTTTTTTTATATCTGCCGCAATTGTTTGGTTTGTTGACGACGGGCACCACCTAATTCAATATGGCCATAGTACCAATAAGAGGAAAAATACTTTTATGTGGATAGAAATGAAATACTGGGCAATACCATTAACAATTGCCGGTAGCGTTTCGCTCGCTGTAGTAAAAAAAAATATGAAAAGCAAGTGCAGTGGTATTTAGTTTGGGGCAGCCCCGCTATACGAGGTATACGCTGCTATCGGGTTTATTAATTGCGGTTGTGCCTCGGGTTTGGAACACGCGGCAAGTTTGTGTCAACAGTGAAGGTTTACGATAGCGAAATAATATTTAATTAATTTTAGGGACCACTGGGCTATGCTTGATAGTTATTTTGATCAAGCAGTACAAACATTAAAAGCCTGGGACAATTCGGCTCATACAGATAAGGAATATACAATGACCATGCTATTTGGATTAGATAATGGAACTGATTTACTACCGATGCAAGGATCACTTAAAGATGAATATAACAAAATCATGTTAAGGAAAGGAATTACTCAATCCGATCTGGATAAATTTTGGCCTACGCAACTTAAGTCTACAAATAATAAACTACCAGCAGGATGCCAATAATCAAATATTCCTTCCTTTTTTTACTTTTATATTTAAAAGTAGAAGGGTCACAAGCGCAAAACACTGTTTTAGTAGTATCTAATAATTATTTATTAGATACTACTAAAACGCCAGCTACTGATAGACTGTGGAGTACTTACACGGAAGGCCGAGTAAAATTTTTTCAATTAAATATCTATTCAGCCTGTTCTCCATTATTATTGGATAGACCTACATTTGCTTACAGTAGCAATCAACAAACTCCAAAGTATCTTAGTAAAAATGAGTTCGATTTACTTAAAAAAGTTTCTTTGTCAGATTTGATAAAGAGTTTAAAACAGTTTGCAGACGAAGACAGCAAGATTGATATACATTCGAAAAGAATATTTTTTTTAAATATTATAGAGCCTTCCTCAAGTGGATATACGATAGTTAAAACGCAATTAGATGGTAGTGGACCTAAGAAAGTCACGAATTAAATTAAAACATGAAGGCGGGTATTTGCCGCTATATATTTTTTACCCAACTCGTGGTGGCGCTATTTTGTCAGTAGTAAGGTTTTTTTAATTTGCTGATTATTAGCATGTTCATGATGTTCACTATGTGTTCACGGACGTGAACGTGAACATTTGGGTTGTAAACGACGTCAGCCCGGGCTTGCCGAAGGCGGCTAATGGTTCGACAGGCTCACCACGACAACTCCTAAACATCCGCATATCTGCACATCTGTTACCTATTCCTAACCAACACGTAGGTTTTGGCGATCTTGTCGTGCCAGGCTTGCTTGCGGTCGTCCCATAGCACGCTCAGGTAGCCTATTAGTAGTGCCAGTTTCGAGAGTAATTTGCTAAAGTTGCGGATAAGGGCTTTGCCATAACCTAAACGGCGGCCATCGGCATCAACCACAACTAAACCGCAAAACCTTTTGCCAAGGCTGCCCTGTATAGGCGATGCCTCCAGCGCGGCACTGTAAAAGGTAAACGCCAAAAAGTTTAGCAGGCTGATCTGGAAAAAAAGCGGCAGGTCTGCCGGGGTCATGGTATTTTCACCTATCTTTTTATAAAGCGGCGCCGTAATATCCGAGGTGAAAAGCGATAGGATATTAGAGATAATGAACGAATCTATCACGTAAGCCAGCAGCCTCCACCAAAAACCGGCAAGGTTATCTTCGGTAGGGAAATAGATACCGTTCGCTTCAAAATAATTGAAAAGCTCTGGCATGTCGGCGGCGCGTTGCCAGTCATCGGCCTGCGGCGAAAGCACCATGGTATCCAGGTCGATACCCATTTGCATCAATTCTTCTAATGTATAAGGGCCTTTTTCCTCGTTGCCCTGCGATATGTGGTAAACGTCTGTCATGCGTGTTTTAAAACTTGGCGAAAGGTAAGCAAAATTGGCCTTACCCGATTATGAATTTAAGGCGTAAACAATAATGTTCACCCCAAATTTGGTATTGTCTTCGGCCAGGAAACGTTTGTTGCGGAAATCGTAATCCCACTCGCAGCCGTAATCTTTACTACTATATAAAACGCCGATGCGGCCGTTTATTTCGATGGCCTTGAGATAGTCGTGCACCAGGTCGTCACCCCAGCCATTCAGCTCAAAGGAGGTGGTTGGTGGCCCTTTCTCAAACTTAAAAAAGGAATGGTACAGCCTATGGTTGTTCGGGATCTTCTTCATAGCAGCCGGCCCAAACAAAGCCACCATCTGCGCCTCGAACGATTTAGCGAACAGCCCGTCGATATCGTGGTTGCAATCATCCACAAATACAAAGCCGCCGTTTTGAACGTACTTTTTAAAGTTGGCTTTTTCCTTAGCATCAAACTGTACCAGCTTATGGCCGCTCAGGTAGCAAAAAGGGTAGGCGAAAATATCGTCGCTGCTCAGCGGGATCACCTTTTCGTGTTCGTCAATTGGGATGGTGGTGTACTCAAGCAGCGAATTAAGCAGGTTGGACGGCATGCGCTGATCGGTGTCCCAATCGCCGCTGTGGTAGCTTAACCTTGTAAAGGTAAATTTTTGTGCGTACGCCATTTGTAGTAAACCCCAATAGTAATCGGGACTAAAATTAAAACAAAAATACTGCCCGCTTCCATTAATAAACCGCTGATGTTGTAAAGTTTTAGATACTTTGTTGAGATTTTGACAAAAAAGCATGGTATTTAGTTAAAAGCATAATATCTTGTAGCTCTCCCCGGCCCTCTCCGAGGGAGAGGGAGTTTAAGAAAAATATAAATTCTGTTCCCTCTCCTTCGGAGAGGGTTAGGGAGAGGCTAAACATACAACACATTGGAACTTACCGAGAAAAATATACAAGCCCTGCTGCAAAAACTACCTCAGTTAAAAAACGAGATCCAAAAGGTAATTGTAGGGCAGGATGCCATTTTGGACGAACTGCTGGTAGCATTTTTGGCCGGCGGGCATTGCCTGCTGGAGGGGGTACCCGGCCTGGCGAAAACACTGATCGTTAAGACCATGTCGCAAGCGCTGCACCTGGCGTTCAGGCGCATCCAGTTTACGCCGGACCTGATGCCGACCGATATCATCGGTACCGAAATTTTGGAGGAAGACCATGCCACAGGCAAGCGTTTCTTTAAATTTAATAAAGGGCCGTTATTCGCTAATATTATTTTGGCAGATGAGATCAACCGGACGCCGCCCAAAACACAGTCGGCCCTATTGGAAGCCATGCAGGAGTTTGAGGTAACCTATGGCGGGCAAACTTACCCTCTGGATAAACCTTTCTTTATTTTGGCTACCCAAAACCCGATTGAGCAGGCGGGTACCTACCCATTGCCCGAGGCACAACTCGACAGGTTTTTGCTGCTGATAAAAATCGGCTACCCAACCCCAGAAGAAGAATTTGCGATACTGAACCGCACCACCGGCACCAAAAAGGCCGATGTGCAGGCCGTAATAACCGCCGAAGAAATTATACAGGCGCAAGTCCTGGTAAGGCAGGTAACCATCAATGAAGACCTAACCCGCTACGTAAGTGAATTGATCCGCGCCACACGCCCTGATACTACTACGGTAGCTTATATAAAGGAATGGGTACGCTGGGGTGCTGGCCCGCGCGCGGGGCAGGCTTTGATATTAACGGCTAAGGCACGCGCGTTATTAAAAGGCAGGTATTCGGTATTGATGGAAGATATCCACGCTATGGCCCCTGCCGTTTTAAGGCATCGCATCCTCATGAATTTTAAAGCTGAAGCAGAAGGCATCAACTCTGACAGGGTAACCGAGGAACTGATAAAAGTTGTAGAACGCAAAGGTGGTATCTAATCCAGATTACACCGATTTAAAAATTTACACGATTTGATTTGAAATTGTATAAATCGCCCCAATTGTATAAATCCAGGTTCAGACAAATAATCCGAAATCGTACATCTAAAATCTGAAATCAAATTGCTTAATCCTAAAGTATTAATGACCATTAAGGATTTGCCATTATTGGCGAAAACGGTTATTGATGGCTTTATGAACGGGTTTAACAAAAGCACCGTTAAAGGGCCCGGGCTGGAGTTTAGCCAGTACCGCAGCTACCAACCGGGCGATGATCTGCGTTGGCTGGACTGGCGGATGTTTGCCCGCAGCGACAGGTATTACATCCGCGAGTCGGAGGTAGAAACGAGTATTTCCGTCAGGTTTTTGCTGGATGCCAGTGCATCTATGAACCACGATGATGACGGGGTTAAAAAAATAGCATACGCCAAAGCGCTTACCGCTTCTTTAGCCTACCTCGCCAATTTGCAGGGCGATTCGGTAGCGTTGAATATATTTAAAGACGGAGAACTTTTCTCCATGCCCTCCAAGCCGGATCCGCAGCATTTGCAAAGGCTGTTTTACAACTTGCAACAGGTTGATCCGGCAGGCACATTCACTAAGCCGGTACATTATAAAGAGCTTTTTGCAGGCAACGGCCGCAAGGAACTGTTGGTCTTTGTGACCGATATGTACCAGGCGGATGGTGAAATAAATGCGCTGCTCAACTCCTTATCGGCCCTGCGCCACGAGATCATCGTGTTTCACCTGATGGGGCAGAACGAACTGGATTTTGACTTTAAAGGTTTTTCTACACTCAAAGACCTGGAAACCGGCGAGACCATCCAGGTAAACACCGAGCGCGCAAAGGAAACTTATAAAGAGCGTTTGCAGGAACATTTAGCGGCTATAAAAAGCAACCTCACGGCAAAACGCATCGTATATCAAATGGTGAGCACGGCACAGCCTTTAGATGAGGCCTTGCGGGCATTTTTGGTACAGCGTAAAAAGGGGGGGAGATAGGCTATATGCAATTTTTAAATCCCACATGGTTTTTTGCATTAGCCGCGCTCAGTATTCCGGTTATTATCCACTTGTGGAATGTAAGGCCGGGCAAAACGTTAAAGGTGGGCAGTATTTCGCTGATTACCGAAGCGTCGAAGAGCACAAGCCGCAGCTTTAAGCTGCTTAATATTTTACTGCTGATATTGCGTTGCTTATTGCTGGCTTTGTTGGCCATGTTGCTGGCGGCACCGGTTTGGCAAAAGGCAGCATCCACACAAAAGGCAAAAGGCTGGCTGCTTATCCCTAAAGAGAATTTTAAAGAAACCTATCAAAAATTTAAACCCGTGTTAGATTCATTAAATAAGGCCGGTTACGAGTTTCATTATTTTGACAGGGGATTTGCAAAGAACGATTTAAATAAGCTACTAACCGATACCACCATAAAAGATACTGCCGCCAAAGCTAACTATTGGAGCCTCATCAGGGCTTTGGATAGCAAGGCCTCGTCGGCCATGGCTGTATATGTTTTTACGCCAAATAGTATCAATCATTACCAGGGGAGTAAGCCGCAAGTAGACCTGAACCTGCATTGGCAAACTTATGCCACGGCAGATTCCGTTAGTAGATGGATAGCCTCGGCGTTATTAACAAACAACAATTTGGTGAAAGTAACGGTTGGCAATAGCAACCCTATCGGTACAACTTATAGTAGCCAAATATTGAAAAATGGCGGCAATGGTGATATCCAGGTAAGCACCCAAAACGGATTGCCAATGGTCATCTTAAAAGGTGCAAATACCGTTGTTGTTGATACCAATACCATGCGAATTGCCATTTATACCGATAAATATGCAATGGATGCCAGCTATTTAAAAGCGGCCCTATCGGCAGCGGTTAATTTTAGCGGGAGGAAGGCTGTGATCAAACAATATGGTAATGCATTACAAATCCCCGGCGGGCAAACCTGGGTTTTTTGGTTGTCAGAACAACAGGTAAATAGCGCTGTAAAAAGTAAAAATATTTTAAAGTATGAAGCCGGTAAAATTATCGATGTAAATACGTGGATAAAACCGGGGCATGTCATGCTTACAAGAGCTATTACGCCAAAAGCAAATGAAGAAGTAATTTGGAAGGATGGTTTTGGTAAACCGGTATTGGGTTTGGATGGTAATACCTATCATTTTTATAGCCACTTTAACCCATTATGGAATGATCTGGTTTGGAGCGACGAGTTTCCCAAAATGATCCTGAAGCTAATAGAGCAGCCTAATATTCAACCCGCACAATACGATAAACGTGTTCTAAGCGACTCCCAAATACAGCCGTTTAATATAACCGGGAATAAAACGATCATATCAGCTAAGGCAACCGAGCAAACGGACTTATCACGATATTTTTGGTTGTTACTCGTAGCTATATTTATTGCGGAACGCATCCTCGCACACAAAAGTAAAACCTTAAGCGATGGTTGAGCAGGGCGGGTTACATAAGATACGAAGTTTGCGCCTGCGCTGGATAATTTACCAGGTGCTGGAGGATGTGCTGTACTCGTTGTACGCTGCTTTGTATGTGGGCGCGTTGGTGTATTATTTATGGTTGCCAAGTTTATTATGGGGCTTTATCACATTCCCGGTTGCCCTTGCCCTTCTATTAGCTGTTAACCGCCCGTGGCGAATGACGGACGAAAAAATAGCCGCATTTTTAAATAAGGAGTATCCCGAACTGCATGAGAGCAGCCAGCTTTTACTGATCCAGGAGGGCGAGTTAAATCCGCTGCAAACCCTCGCGTCAACAAAAACATCGGCTGTTTTGGTCGATCTAAAAGTGTCACATAAGCCTTTCGCTAAACGATTGATAACCGCTTTCTTCTTTTTGATTATTGCTACAGGTTTAATATGGGGACTTGGCAAGATCTTCCATATCGAACGGATGTTTTATGGGCCCAACCGCCCGGTTGCCGTTTGTGCCCCTGGCACCATGGATATGGCCGAAAAAGTTTTGCCACAAATAAGCAGCGTAGAAATTACGATCGCCCCGCCCGCTTACACAGGTAAGCCAAAACACACGCAGGATAAATTTAACCTGTCTGCAGAGGAGGGGGCAACAGTTACGTGGGTCATTAAAACCAATATAGCCGTTAAAAAAATAGCGGTACAATTTATCAAGAACGGCGAATTAATATTACAAAGCAATAAGAAACATACCGAGTGGTATGCTTCTAAACAAATTACTAGGCCGGGCTTCTACCAGCTAACTATCGACGGTAAAATATCCGATTATTATTATATCCAGGTGGTTAAGGATGCTGCCCCGGTGATCCATATCAGATCGCCAAAGCAATACACTTATATAGATGCCGGCGAAGCGCCAAAGGTGACCATAAATGCTACGGTGAACGATGATTACGGGATTGCTTCATCAACTATTATTGCTACCGTTGCCAAAGGCCGCGGCGAAGGGGTGAAGTTTAAGGAATACAAACTCAATTTTTCGCAGGGCTTTGAAGCGCACAAATCCAAATACGATCTGCAAAAACTGATAGACCTGCCAGGTTTGAACATGGAGCCCGGCGACGAGTTGTATTTTTACATTCAGGCGCAGGATACACACAAGCAACTGAGCCGCACCGATGTGTACACCGTAAGCATCCAGGATACCGCCGAACTATTAAGCATGAATGGTGTGCTATCAGGTGTAAACGTTAAGCCGGAATTTTTCAGGAGCGAGCGCCAGATCATCATAGATGCCGAGCAATTACTGAAAGATAAGGACAGCATCAGCATAGAGAAATTTAACGCCCGCAGTAACGACCTGGGTATCGACCAGAAATTGTTGCGCCTGCGGTACGGCAAGTTTCTGGGAGAGGAAGGCGAAGATGCTATTGGCGCGCCAAACAATGACCCTGCCAGCCCGGCTGATTTTAGCAATGCCACAAAGATACTGAAAGAATATACCGACGACCACGACAATGCCGAAGACGCGGGATTTTTTGAACCCAATATAAAAGCCCAGCTAAAGGCCACCCTTACGGAAATGTGGAAAGCCGAGTTACAACTGCGCCTTTACAAACCCCAGGCCGCGTTGCCGTTTGCTTATAAAGCGTTACGGTTATTGAAAGACCTGCAGCAAAAATCCCGCTCGTATGTAGCCAAAACGGCTTACAACCCCGCACCGTTAAAACTCGAGAAACGATTGAGTGGTGAGCTGGATAAGATCATCCAGCCCGTAGACAAGCAGGAAATAAAAGCCCCGGTCGACCAGTTGGACCTACTTAAAAAAGCGGTAAATGTATTGGAAGGTTTAAAGATAGACCCTGTGCTAAATTCGATAGATAACAGGACGCTTCAAATGGCTAACCAGGAGTTGAGTGTAAGGGCATCGGCGCAGCCGGGTGTTTACCTGTCGGCCCTGAATGCTATGCGCCGCATATTATCATCACCAAAGGCAAACCTTGCTGATGTAAACACGGTAGAACGCGCCATGCAAAAAACGTTAACCGCCCTTAAAGCTATGCCGGCATCGAAGGGTACATCCACAGATATGGGCCTATCCAAACAGTATTATAAAAACCTAAAACAAGCCAACCGTTAATGCAAGCTAACTGGACATATATCGTTATCGCGTTGTGCATTTTGCTTGCTTTAGCGTTTGCCTGGCAAGAGTACAGGCGTGCAAATAAACGGCATGTATGGCTGCGAGTATTGGCGGTTCTCGTCGCGATAGCCTCATTAGCATGTGTTGCTTTGCCGATTGCTTACAATGGCTCAGTAACTAAATCTGATGAGCATAAAGCCATTTTATTGACCGATGGTTTTGATGCGGATAGTTTAAATACAACAGATACAAATTTGGTTACAACGGATGCCTCCGTCAAGAAAAGCTACCCCAAAGTCAAACTCATTAACGGTTTAGATGAGCTGAATAATGCTGATAAGTTGCATATCTATGGTTATGGTTTAAGTACAGATGACTTAGCGCAATTGGATAGCATGCCATTTATATCCCATCCGGTAAAGTATCCAAATGGCGTTATCAGCGTAAACTGGAATGGCCATTTAAAAGCAGGAGACGTATTGCATGTGCAGGGAATTTATAACAACACATCGGCGCAAAAAGTAAAATTGGTGCTTAGCGGTTTAAACACCGATTTAGATTCGGTAATGCTGCCGCCGAATGCAAGGACGGGGTTTGATTTGAATACCATCCCTAAAACCACGGGTAAAATGGTATTTAACTTGCGTGCCGATACTGCTTTACAAGGTAGCATCCCCGTGCAAATTAGTACAGTTAAACCATTAAAAGTGTTGATGCTTTCGGCTTCGCCGGATTTTGAGAGTAAGTTTTTGAAAAACTGGCTGAGCGGGAACGGTTACGCCGTGGCGTTACGATCTGCCATAAGCAAGGGCAAGTTCAACACAGAGTATATTAATATCGCGCAATTTAACTTGGATAAATTATCCACCCAAACACTTAACAAATTCGATGTTGTCCTCGGCGACCTGTCGGTTTTAAATGGAATAAGTCCATCAGAAAGCGGCGCGCTTAAACAAGCAGTGGCTGATAACGGGCTTGGCCTCATTGTTCGGGCTGATAGTGCTGGTAAAACATCATGGCTGCAAAGGCAGTTCCCGGTGGATAGGTCGGCGGGGAAAGACCCAGAACTTACTTCGATCATTATAAACGGTAAAAAAAGTACGGGGAAGTTAGCTTACGGCCCGGCGCATATAGCCTTTCAAAATGGTACGCAGCCATTAATAAAGACCGCGCAGGGGAAAGTGTTGGCGAGCAGCACCATATCAGGAGCGGGCAGGATTGTTTTCACTACACTAAATAATACTTTTAGCTGGTTGCTGAGTGGGAATAAGCAGGATTATACAATACTTTGGTCGGCATTGATTAGCAAAGCGGCACGCAAAGATGAAGCTGTGCAGAATGATATTAAGTTTTCATCCCTGCCTTACGCAGGCGAGCCTGTAAAAGCAGAAATAGCGCAAGGCAAGGCAAATGCCATTGCCATAAATAACGAAACTATCGCATCAGTACAAAACCCCAATGTGCCTTTTGAATACAGCGCGCAGTACTGGCCAAAGGCTGCGGGATGGCAAACTTTGCAAGGCAAAAGCTGGTACGCGTATGCCAAGCAAGACTGGGAAGCGGTACAGGCTGTCCAAAAATTATCGGCTACTGAAAAATATGCTAACACGCACGAAATAAGTGGAATTGTAACAAAACAGATACAGCAAAAAGTACGGATTGATGTGCCGAAAATATATTTTTATATCCTGCTGCTTGCGGCATGTACTTTTCTTTGGGTAGAGGCAAAAGGCCTCATGTAAGTCGTCCCAGAGATGGATGACCCTAAGAGGAATAAGTTAGAACCCTCTCCTTCGGAGAGGGCAAGGAGAGGCTATTTGTAATTTAATTTTTTGGAGGACAAACTTTGAGAAGAAGAGACTTTATTTTTTTAACCGGCGTTGGCGCGGGGGCTATGATGCTCCCCTCGCTAGATGGCTTTGGTAAAAACATCGATGTGCAGCAAGCGCTTGAGGGCGTAGATGTACGCATCAAAAAAGAACTGGCCAATGTAGGGCTTAACACCGCCAAAAGCAATGGCGCAAGCTATGCCGATGTACGTATTGGCCGTTACCTGAACCAGTTTGTGATAACCCGCGAAAACCGCGTAACCAACGTAGCCAATACCGAATCTTACGGTATCGGAATTCGTGTTATTGCCAATGGCTGCTGGGGATTTGCCGCCACTAACGAGGTAACTAAAGAAGGTATTGCCAAAGCCGCTAAACGCGCGGTTGCTGTTGCCAAAGCCAATGCCAAATTAGGCAGCGCGCCGGTACAACTGGCCCCGCAAAAAGGTTATGGCGAGGTAAGCTGGAAAACGCCGATTGAAAAGAATGCCTTTGAGGTGCCCATTAAAGAAAAGGTAGATTTACTGCTTGGCGCAAATGCCATAGCCATGGGTGGCGGTGCCAACTTTGTTAACTCCACCATCTTTGCGGTGAATGAGCAAAAATACTTTGCATCAACCGATGGTTCTTACATCGATCAGGATATCCACAGGTTGTTCCCGTCGTTTAACGTAACCAAAATTGATAGTGCTACCAATTCGTTCCAAACGCGCCGTTCGCTAAGTTCGCCGGTTGGTATGGGTTACGAATATTTGGTGCCGATGGCATCCGAAACGGTACAGGGTATCACCCCGCGCTATAAAAAGCGGTATGATATGATGGAGGACATGAAGTTTGCCACCAAACAAGCCGCCGAAAAAATAGCCGCCAAAACGGTAGAGCCGGGCAAATACGACCTGGTGCTTGATCCAAGCCACCTTTGGTTAACCATCCACGAATCTGTTGGTCACCCAACCGAGCTTGACCGCGTATTGGGTTACGAGGCCAATTTTGCAGGTACCAGTTTCCTTACGTTGGATAAATGGAAATCTGGCAAATTTAACTTCGGCAGCAAAAATGTAAACGTAACCGGCGATAAACTCGAGGTTGGTTCGTTAGGTGCTGTTGGTTATGATGACGAGGGGGTGGGCACAAAGAAATGGGATATTATTAAAGATGGTACGCTGGTTAACTACCAAGCCATCCGCGACCAGGCGCATATCATTGGCCTAAAAGAATCGCAGGGCTGCTGCTATGCCCAAAGCTGGCAGGATGTACAGTTCCAGCGCATGCCAAACGTATCGTTACAGCCGGGAAAAACACCATTGGCGGTTGATGATATGATCAAGAATGTAGAGAAAGGGATCTATATTATTGGCGATGGCTCGTTCTCTATAGATCAGCAACGCTATAACTTTCAGTTTGGCGGGCAGCTGTTCTACGAGATAAAACAAGGCAAAATAGTAGGTATGCTAAACGATGTTGCTTACCAGGCCAACACACAGGAGTTCTGGAACTCGTGCACCGCGGTTTGTGATGAGCGCGACTACCGCCTTGGTGGTTCGTTCAATGATGGTAAGGGGCAACCGAGCCAAAGCAGCGCGGTATCGCACGGGTCGTCAACATCAAGGTTTAACGGTGTTAATGTAATTAATACAAAAAGAAAGATCGGATAACATATGCCTATATATACAAAAGAACAAGCACAGGCTTTATTGAAGAAAGTGCTTAGCTATTCAAAAGCCGACGAGTGCGAAGTAGGACTTAGCGGGAGCGAGGGCGGTAACGTACGTTACGCATTAAACGCAGTATCAACCGCGGGCGATATCAGCACGGTTGGGCTTAGCGTAACCTCTGTTTACGGCAAAAAGGCAGGTTCGGCTACTATTGACCAATTCGACGATGCTTCGTTAGAGCGCGTTGTCCGCCGTTCGGAAGAATTGGCACAACTGGCTCCCGAAAACTCGGAATACATGCCGATGCTGGGTCAAAGCGAGTTTAAAGAAGCCATTACCTATAACGCCAATACTGCGGCCATGACGCCCGAGAGCCGTGCCGAAATGGTAGGTAAAAGCCTGCAGGTAACTAAGGATGCCAAGCTGTTTGCAGCGGGTTTCCTGGAAAACTCAAGCGGCTTTAACTCCGTCATGAACTCTAAAGGGTTATTCGCTTATAATAAAAGCAGCGATGTTACCTTTTCGGTTACCACCCGTAACGAGGGGGGCACCACATCCGGCTACGCTGCGCGTGGTTTTACCGATGCAGCAAAACTGGACACTGCTTCTGCAACCCGTGTGGCCTGTATGAAAGCCAATGCATCTATAGGTGCACGTGCTATCGAGCCCGGAAAATACACAGTGATATTAGAGCCCGTTGCGGCAACCTATATGCTGGAGAATATGTTCCGTTTTGACGCGCGCAGCGCGGAAGAAGGTCGCAGTTTCCTGAGTAAAAAGGGTGGCGGCACCCGTTTGGGTGAGCAACTGGTTGACCCGAAGGTTACCATCTACTCAGACCCTTTTAACGCAGACCTGCCCGGTTCTACCTGGGGCGGTGATGGATTACCGCGCGAGAAAACATTGTGGATAGATAAAGGCGTAGTGAAAAACCTTTCGTACTCGCGCTTTTGGGCGCAAAAGAAAGGTGTGCAACCTACCCCCGGCCCAAGCAATATTATTATGGAGGGCGGCACCCAAACGCTGGAAGAATTGATAAAAGGTACCGAAAAAGGCATCCTGGTATCCAGGTTATGGTACATCCGTATGGTCGACCCGCAATCCTTGCTGCTAACCGGCCTTACGCGCGACGGTACGTTTTATATTGAGAACGGTAAGATCATGTTCCCGGTAAAAAACTTTAGGTTTAACGAGAGCCCGGTAATCATGCTGAACAACCTCGAAGCCCTTGGCAAACAGGAACGCAGCATCAGCGTAGAAAGCTACCGCAGCTACCTTATCCCACCAATGAAGATTAGGGACTTTACATTTAGTTCGCTTTCGGACGCGGTATAGAATTGTGATATTTGACAGCTTTCAAAGAGATGTCAAATCTGATTTGGGGTAAGAAAGCTTAAAATCAAGAAGTGGAAACAAAACGTTATGTATTACCAAAGGGAGCCGTAAAGGGAACAGCAATAGGACTTTTTATGATGGCTTTTTTTACAATGGTATGGGCGGGGATTGCATATGGCGGGTTGCACGGAGACGTCTACGCGTTGTTGTTATTTGTATTCCCTTTATTAAGCGTGTTTTTTGTCATAAAAGGAATAGCCTTATTTAAGATAGCTAAAAACTTTCCAGACTCGGCATCTGAAGCAGATAAAGCTGAACAAAAGAGAATAGGAAAGTGGTTTGGAATGACTTTTGGCGCAGAAGCTTTGGGCATATTTATCGGGATCAAAATAGCTGTTAACCTTGGTTATCCGGAACTTACCATACCTGTAATGGCGTTGGTAGCGGGGCTGCATTTTTACCCTATGGCTAAAATATTTAAACGCACTGTGGATTATTATCTGGCAACGTGGAGTACCTTATTTGCTTTATGTAGCATAGTTTTTACCTTAAAAAAGTTGATGCCAGCTAACTACATACTTGTTTTTTTAGGCGTAGGGCTTGCTATTACCACATCATGTTACGGGTTATATATGACTAAACAAGCAACAAAGTGGTTAAACGCACCAACTTAAATTACTAATAACAAAATATCAAACGCCATTGCCGTAAGCAGTGGCGTTTTTGTTTCTTTGCACCCCAAAACGATTATCATGCAAAATTTCCCGGTCAGTAACTCTACGCTCTTGTCAAAACATGTTGGTTTGTTTTTGCAGGAACATTATGGTTTCGGTGCAGATGCTGTTTGCAAACTGTTGAAAACAGGCATTAATCATAGCTATTTAATTACCGATGGCGATAAGAAAGCAGTCTTTCGCATCTATAGTTTAAACTGGCGCAGCCGGGAGGAAATTTCCGAAGAGATAAGACTATTGAATTTGCTGCGCGATTCGGGGATTTCGGTATCGTACCCGATAGAAGATACTTCAAGGAATTATATTCATGAAATAGTTGCCCCGGAAGGTATGCGTTATGCAGCGCTTTTTTCGTTTGCCGAAGGGGAGAAACATTTGAATTTCCCTGCCGATCTGCATTGTAAAGTTGGCGAAACCATCGCCCGTATCCACCAGGTTACACATAATCTGCAGCTAAAAAGGGTAGCTTATACACCCAAAGTGATCCTCCAGGATTCGGTGGATCAGATAAAGGAATTTTTACCTGCCGATACCGAAGAAATGCAATGGATGCTATCAACCCAAAAGGTATTGCTTAATGAATTAGCTAAAGCCGATACCAGCCAATTAAGAATAGGTACCACCCATATGGATATCTGGTTCGATAATTTTAACATTACCAAAGAAGGGCAGATCAGTTTGTTTGACTTTGATTTTTGCGGCAACGGCTGGCTATGTTACGATATTGCTTACTACGTTTTGCAGTTGCATAGCACCGAAAAGGTAGCAGCCGAACGTGATGAAAAACTTAAGGCCTTTTTTGCAGGCTATGAATCAGTCACCCAAATAACGGATGAAGAAAAGCGCTTGCTGCCCGCACTGGGTGTTTGCATGTATTTCTTTTACCTCGGTATACAATGCCAGCGGTTCGATAACTGGTCGAACGTTTTTTTGAATGAAACCTATTTGAAACGCTTTATTAATCTGCTTGTAAAAAAACACTTCGACGAAAACGTTGTCACCACAAATACTGTTAAACCATCATGACAAATACAAAAATTGGCTGGATAGGCCTTGGCCTAATGGGCAACCCTATGTCGCAACAATTGCTTAAGGCAGGGTACCCGGTTACCGTTTACAATCGCAGTAAAGATAAAGAAGCCAAACTAAAAGAACAGGGCGCGGGCACGGCACCAACACCAAAGGAACTTTTACAGCAAAACGATGTAGTAATTATTATGGTTACCGATGATAAGGCCATCAACGAAATATTTACGGGTGAGGATGGTCTGTTAAAGGCTGATGTGAAAGATAAGATCATCATAAACATGAGCACGGTTTCTCCAGCCATCAGCAAGCAAATGGCCGCATTTTGTAAAGAGCAGGGTAACCACTACCTGGACGCACCGGTATCGGGCAGCGTTAAACAAGCGGAAACCGCCCAATTGGTTATCATGGCAGGTGGCGGTGCCGAAGTGTTTGAAAAAGTAAAACCGATACTGGAAACCATTGGCAAAATAGCCGTAAATGTTGGTGAAGTAGGGGCGGGTAACGCGGCAAAATTAGCCATCAATACGTTGCTTGGTTTCTATACTCAGGGGTTAGCTGAAGCGGTTATCCTCGCAAAAAATAATGGCATAGCTCCCGAAGTATTGTTGAACCTGTTGGGCAACGCTGCTATCGCCAACCCATACACCAAGCTTAAAGGCGATGCTATTGTGAACGATAATTTTAAAGCAGCGTTCAGCCTTAAAAACATCGTGAAAGATCTGAAACTATCGCGTGATATTGGCTTAACTACCCCATTGGGCGAAACCGCATTAAAAACATTTGAAGCTGCCAGCGAAAAGTTTGGAGATGACGATCTCATCGCGATCTACAAATATCTGGATACCAAATAGGCTATTCCCGCTTCTTTTTTAAGCTGAACGCGGGTTTGTTAGATTGGATCTTATCGGCATTATCATAAAGGCTTAAGGTGCGCTTATTAATGATGAACGAGTAGGCTTTTTGATCTTTAGCATTCAGGTTAAAAATGATTTCGTCGTGGCTGTGCTCCGGGTCGGCAATATGGTCGTTTTGTACAAAGTAGGTGGTTAATCCGGGTAGGCCGGTCACTTTACCGTTGTCATAAAACTTTGCCAATATTTTTTTGCCGGTAGCATCCGTGCCTTCGTAATCACCGGATAAGATAGCCTGGTTGATCATAAAATTCATGCCTTCTGCCAACCCACCCGCAGGTTTGTTTTGCATTGCTTTGATGTACTGGGCGGTATTTGTCTCTTTAGTTTGATCGTTATAGCTGTAGATAATTAGCGTGGTGTCGCCATTTTTTATCTTGTAGCTTAATTCATCATCGCCAAACCCTATAGTGGTGGTGTTTTTACCGGCCTGGAACCTTAGCGCCATATTAGTCCCTTCGTGGTTGTTTAACACAACAGGCACCATAATGCTATCGCCCTTAAGTTGCGCGGTATCAATATACATTACCGTAACGCCGGTGCCCTTTTCTACAGCCTCAAGCGGCGATTTACTTTTCTTTACTTTTTTAATGTAATCCTTCTTTACCCAAACACCGTTTATTAGTGGTTTAAATTGGTGTAACAAGTCCTGCGATTGGTCAAGGCGGCCGGCAGCGGTTGTGTCCTGATCGGTATCGCCTGTTTTACTTTTGCACGATAAGAATATACTGAGTATTAGCGGGAGGTAAACGATCCTTTTCATGTAGACGTGTTAATAACCCCAAGATAGCGAATTATAGGTCTATTCTTGTCTAAATGACACAATAAGTTTCGTATTAATTATTTGATAAACATTTATTATCGTTAACTACGTATAAATACCATGAAGAAAGATAAAGTGATAGAAACGCTTGCTTCATTTTAAAATGAGTTTTATGTCAATTTGTATGTTTGAATAATAAAACATATACAGATAAACTAATTGGCAGGTACCGGGTTACTGTTACATGGCTTCAGGTTTTTTTGCTATTTTAGATGATATTGCCGCGATTATGGATGACGTGGCCGTAACAACTAAACTGGCGGCACGCAAAACAGCAGGCATTTTAGGTGATGACCTTGCTGTTAATGCCGAAAAGGCTACCGGCTTTTTAGCCGACCGCGAACTACCCGTACTATGGGCTATCACTAAAGGTTCATTTGTTAACAAACTAATTATTGTCCCGGTTGCGCTGCTACTAAACATATTTTTCCCGATAGCAATTAAAGTTATATTGGTTTGGGGGGATGTTACCTGGCTTATGAGGGCGTGGAAAAGATAGTTGAATTTTTATTTAATAGTAAAAAAACCGCACGTTCCGTTATAAAAGAAAGGCAATCAAATGACGGCATCGCTGAAAAAGCCAAAATCAGGTCGGCCATATTAACCGACTTCATTCTGTCTGCTGAAATTGTGATCATAGCCTTAGGGGCAGTTTTGGAAAAGGAATTACTTATACAGATAATCACCGTGTCGGCTGTCGCATTGCTGGCCACCGTTGGTGTTTACGGTTTGGTAGCGATCATTATCCGTATGGACGATGCCGGCCACAAGTTGCTTAAAACATCCGGCGACAGACGCTTTGTTTCGGTGATAGGGAATTTATTAATTAGCGCTTTACCTGTGATCATTAAGCTGCTGAGTATCGTAGGGACTGTTGCGTTGGTGTTAGTCGCCGGCGGTATTTTTGTGCACAACATTGCCTATTTTCATTATGTGCTGCCCAATGTTACATCAATTGTTAAGGAGTTATGTGCTGGCTTGGTAATCGGTCTATTTATTGTAATAGTTCTAAAAATTGGTAAAGGCACATACAATATGTTAAGTTCTACTTGATTGCTACCGCTTGTTATCAGCAAATTAGCTAACAAACAAAGATTCATTTTCTTATTCGCGGTGCCGACCGTATGATTGCTCGATATCGGGTTGTAATCTGAAAGCAACATACCCATATCATTAATATTTCCTTTCAAACATAATCGTTAAATTTGCATCTTATTAATTCCACCCCTGCATGAATGCTGATGCTGTGAAAATGCTGCAAGGCCATTATTGTAATTCGATAACCGATTACTCCCGTTTTGTGACCCGCGAAGTTGCAATTGGCGACGTGCCAATGGGCGGCAACAACCCTATCCGCATCCAAAGCATGACCACTACAGATACCATGGATACCCTTGGCACTGTGGAGCAAACCATCCGTATGGTTGATGCAGGCTGCGAGTATGTGCGCATCACCGCGCCCAGCATTAAAGAGGCAAATAACCTTGCCGAAATAAAGAAACAACTGCGCCAGCGCGGGTATAATGTGCCGCTTGTTGCCGATATCCACTTTACCCCAAACGCTGCCGAAGTTGCTGCACGTATAGTTGAAAAGGTGCGTGTAAACCCCGGGAATTATGCCGATAAAAAGAAATTCGATACGTTAGAATATACCGACCAGGCTTACCAAGGGGAGTTGGACCGCATCTTCCAAAAGTTTACCCCGCTGGTAAATATTTGTAAAGAATATGGTACTGCCATGCGCATAGGTACAAACCACGGTTCGCTGAGCGACCGCATCATGAGCCGTTACGGTGATACCCCGCAAGGGATGGTAGAGAGCGCTATGGAGTTCATCCGCATGTGCGAAACCCTGGGGTATTACAGCCTGGTAGTGAGCATGAAGAGCAGTAACCCGCAGGTAATGGTACAAGCCTACCGCCTGTTGGTACAAACCATGGTTGCCGAAGGCATGAACTACCCGCTGCATCTTGGCGTAACCGAAGCCGGCGATGGCGAGGATGGCCGCATAAAATCTGCAGTGGGTATAGGAACATTATTAGAAGATGGCCTGGGCGATACCGTCCGCGTATCCCTCACCGAAGAACCCGAAGCTGAAGCACCGGTGGCAATTGCGTTGGTGAAGCGATATTCTACGAGAAGCGAAGTTGCCGGTGTGAAGAGCGGGATGGAAAATGTTACGCTCCCCGCACCGCAATCCCCACACTCCCCTTACGCATACAAAAAACGCGAAACATACGAAGCCAATGCTTTTATAGGTGGTCATATGGTGCCGAGGGTAGTGGTAGACTTATCTGCTGCAAACCTTAAAAGCCCCGCGGTGATGAATGATGCAGGTTACCTGTATTCGGAATTGCTGGATAAATACAACATGGCCGAGCAATCGGTTGATTTTGTTTACCTTGGCGATGCATTGCCATCTTTCGCCCTGCCGGGAAATCTGAAGCAACTCTATAATTACGCGACGTGGCAAAAGCTTGCTAATAAAACGCTATGCCACCCGCTCTTTACGTTAGAGGAGTATATCCAGGCTGATACCGACCATTCATCTACCCTGAACCTCGTGGGCATTAAAAATGCGGACCTTGATTCGGAAGCTTTTGGGTTGATTCCGTTGAATAGAAGTTTGGTTTTTGTGTTGGAAACAAACGAGAACCACGGCATGGCCGACCAGCGAGCATTCTTTCTCAAACTACAGGAGATGGAACTGGATGTGCCGGTGATTGTTAAGAGAAGCTATAAATTCGAGAGTCAAGAGTCAGCAGTTAAGAACCAAGAGGTGGACTTGGCTACCGAACTGCAACTTTATGCCGCTACCGATCTGGGCGCTTTACTGGTTGATGGCTTTGGCGATGGTATCTGGATAGATGCACCGCAGCTACCCACAAATATTATTACTTCAACCGCTTTTGGAATCTTACAGGCTACCCGCTCACGCATTTCCAAAACAGAATATATCTCCTGCCCAAGCTGTGGCCGTACGTTGTTTGACCTGATGGTGACCACCCAGATGATACGCAGCAGGACAAGCCACCTTAAAGGGTTGAAGATCGGCATCATGGGCTGCATCGTAAACGGACCCGGCGAAATGGCCGATGCAGATTATGGTTACGTAGGCTCGGGTACGGATAAGGTTACCCTGTATCGTGGACAGCAAGCTGTCAAGAAAAATATCAGCTCGACTAATGCTCTCGAAGAGCTTATCGGCATTATTAAAGGCGATGGCAACTGGATAGAGCCGGCGGAGTAAATAACCTTCCCGGTCAAGATAAAATCCCTGCCAACCTGTCATCGTGCCTCCAAGCACCCTGCCTTGGTTATTGTTAACTGACATATGGGTGATGTTTTTTCTGCCAAATGCACATTGGCACAGGCATTGATAAATAGGTGTGGAAGCATTAATTATCAAAATAATAAAATCATAATATGTCTAAAATAATTGGAATTGACTTAGGAACAACAAACTCCTGCGTATCAGTAATGGAGGGTAACGAACCCGTAGTTATTGCTAACAGCGAGGGAAAACGTACTACGCCTTCTGTTGTAGCTTTTGTTAACGACGGTGAGCGTAAAGTAGGCGACCCGGCAAAACGCCAGGCTATCACAAACCCTACAAAAACTATTTACTCTATCAAGCGCTTTATGGGTAACAACTTCAACGAGGTTACTACCGAAGTTGGCCGTGTACCTTATAAAGTAGTTAAAGGCGACAATAACACACCACGTGTAGAAATTGGCGACCGTAAATATACACCTCAGGAAATCTCTGCTATCATTCTTCAGAAAATGAAGAAAACTGCTGAAGATTTCTTAGGCCATGAAGTTACTGAAGCGGTTATTACCGTTCCTGCATACTTTAACGATGCACAACGCCAGGCAACTAAAGAAGCCGGTGAAATTGCTGGTTTGAAAGTTCGCCGTATCATAAACGAGCCTACTGCTGCTGCCCTTGCCTACGGTTTGGACAAAGCGCACAAGGACATGAAGATAGCTGTATTTGACTGTGGTGGTGGTACGCATGATGTATCTGTACTGGAGTTAGGTGATGGCGTGTTCGAAGTAAAATCTACCGATGGTGATACACACTTAGGTGGTGACGATTTTGACCAGGTTATTATTGACTGGATGGCAGACGAATTTAAAAGCGACGAAGGTGTTGACTTGCGTAAGGACCCAATGGCTTTGCAACGTTTAAAAGAATCTGCAGAGAAAGCTAAGATCGAATTATCAAGCACAACACAAACAGAGATAAACCTGCCGTACATTACTGCAGGTGCCGAAGGCCCTAAACACTTGGTTAAAACTTTAACTCGTGCTAAATTTGAGCAATTGGCCGATAGCCTTATCAAACGTACTATTGAGCCATGCCGCACTGCATTGAAAAATGCAGGTTACAGTACTTCAGATATAGACGAGGTTATTCTTGTAGGTGGTTCAACCCGTATCCCTGCTATTCAGGAAGCGGTTCAAAAATTCTTTGGTAAAGCGCCGTCAAAAGGTGTTAACCCTGATGAAGTTGTTGCCATTGGTGCAGCTATACAGGGTGGTGTGTTAACCGGCGAGGTTAAAGATGTATTATTGTTAGATGTTACCCCGTTATCATTAGGTATCGAAACTATGGGTGGTGTAATGACAAAATTGATCGAGTCTAACACAACTATCCCTACCAAAAAATCAGAAACATTCTCTACAGCATCTGATAGCCAGCCATCTGTTGAGATCCACATATTACAGGGCGAGCGCCCGATGGCAGCGGGTAACCGTACCATAGGCCGTTTCCACCTGGATGGTATACCACCCGCACCTCGCGGTGTGCCTCAGGTTGAAGTAACATTTGACATTGATGCTAACGGTATATTACATGTATCTGCAAAAGATAAAGCAACAGGTAAAGAGCAAAAGATCCGTATTGAAGCCTCTTCGGGCTTAACCGATGCCGAGATCAAAAAGATGAAGGATGAAGCTGAAGCTAACGCCGAATCTGATCAGAAGGCAAAAGAAGAAGTTGAGAAACTGAACTCTGCTGATGCCCTGATCTTCTCTACCGAGAAACAATTGAAAGAGTACGGTGATAAGATCCCTGCCGATAAAAAAGGCGCTATCGAAGCTGGCTTAGAAAAATTGAAAACAGCTTACGCTGCAAAAGATCTTGCTGCTATCGAGCCTGCACAGGAAGAGTTAAACGCTGCATGGACTGCTGCATCTGAAGATATGTACAAAGCATCTGCCGAAGGCGGCCAACAACCGGGTGCCGACGCAGGTCAGCCGGCCGGTGGCCAACCAGAAGGTGGTGCTGATAACGTAACAGATGTTGACTTCGAAGAAGTAAAATAATCAGCCCGATATATAATTGAAAAAGGCCCCGAATTTCGGGGCCTTTTTTGTGGGCCTCACCCTGCCCTCTCCAAAGGAAGGGTTCTGAGAGCTGCACTAAACTCAACCTGTCATTGCCAAGTATGCAATAATGGTGGGTTAAAACGAAAAAGTCCTGCGGATACCAGCAGGACTTTTTATTATGTTATAATCGTGTTCTTACAAGATCAAATTATTCACCTTTTCAACCAACTCGTTTAAATCGAATGGTTTATTGATAATGGCATCACAACCGTAGGCGTAAAGGTCGGCTTCGTGGTTAATATAGGCCGAAAATATAATAACCGGTACGTTGCTGAATTTAGGGTGGGCTTTAATGCTGCGGCAAAGTTCGCCACCGTTTTGGCCGGCCACCCGATAGTCAAGTATCACCAGGTCGGGTTCAAACTCTTCCAAAAACGGCATAACCTTAATACTTTCGCCTGTGCTTTTTACCTCGAAGTTTTCATAGGTAAGGGTTTCATGCACGATGTCTAAAATATCCTGATTATCATCCAGTACTAAAATACGCTTCACCATTTACAAGAGAATAAATTAATTAATAGGTTAACAAAGGTACCAATGTAAGATGAAAAACATATGATACGAATGTAAAAAATAGGATCGGAATATATTAGAGTATATGAGATGTAATCGGCTCTTGAACCAAATTTACTATAATTAAGATATTATAAAAAATATTATGGGGGAATATTTTATATGATATTGTATCAATTTTGTTGTGAAAGGACAATTGCACGATGGGTGTAGATAATTGGAATATATGGAAACAAAAAACCCGCTGTAGAAGCGGGTTTAATATGATTAATAAGGATATGCCCTACCTGGGTGAGCTCGTTTCCATGCTCGGCGGCGTTCCAGCCAGGCAGCATGTTTCTTTTTTTGTTCGCGTTTGCGGGCTTCGTTACCAATAATGTAACCACCACCTGCACCAATAGCACCACCAATTACGGCACCACCAACGCTTTTACCTATCAGGGCACCTGCAACAGCACCACCGGCGCCACCAATAATGGCACCTTTACCCTGTTTGCTCATTCCTTTACTTTCCTGCGCTTGCGCACCAAAATTAACAGTTGTAGTTAACGATAGTAACAAGCCTCCATATATGACTAACTTTTTCATGGTATGTATCTTATAAATATGAAATACTCTAACAAATAGTAAGCCACAAAGCCTACACAAGTTTAGAGGGTTTATAATGCAAATAGTTTAACCGCTTATTTCATAAAGTTAAGAATGGCGTCGGCAAACTGTATAGTATTGCCTGCAGTGTTGTGGTTGCCGGGCACGGTAACGAACTTAGAACCGGGTATCATTTTTTGCAGTATGGTAACGTCTCCGTTAGTGGTATCTTCTGTACCATCTATTAGTAATACAGGTATTTTAATTTTGGCAAGTTCTGCGGCACTGGTGCTTGGCTGGTATTTTTGCTGATAGGCCAGCGCCAGTTTATCGAAGTTGTTTTTATTTATCCAAATCATCATATCGTCCACATCATGAATGGTAGTATCGCCCATCAGCGCTTTGTAAGCATGGATGCGGCGCGGCCATTCGGGGTTGGTGTAGTCGGCACCCATGCCGCCCATCACTGCCTTGCTGATGCGTTTATCAAGCACCATTAGTCGTGATGTAATGATAGACCCTCGAGAGTAACCAATCACGCTGTATTTTTTAATGCCCAAACTGGTAGCCAATGCCATTACATCTTTCGCCTCTGCATCGTTGTTGTAACCGGCATCTGTATGCGGCTTGTCAGACTGCCCATTGCCGCGTTGGTCCAATATGATAACTTTATATCCTGCTGTAAGCAGCGCAGGGTACAGGCCGCCGTGTTTCCATCCCTGGCCGGTGCCTGTAAAACCATGTACCAAAATTACCGGGTAACCCTCGCCTTTTACCTCGTAATAGATTTTAGTGCCGTCGAACGATGTAAAAAACCGGCCTTCCGGGTTTTGCGCGTACAAGCTAATGCTGCAAACTATTGTTAAAACTAATGTTGATAAGATCTTCTTCATGATACTAAACAAATAGGTTTAAGATTAAAACGCCGCCAAGCCCAATAACAGACACCAGGCTTTCCATCATTGACCATGATTTGAACGTGTCCTTTATACTTAGGTTAAAATACTCCTTAAAGAGCCAAAAACCTGAATCGTTAACGTGAGAGAAAGCCAGGCTACCAGCACCGATAGATAGCACCATCAGGTTAGGGTTTACATGTTCGCTCACCACTAAGGATGATACTATACCCGCGGCTGTTAAACCCGCCACCGTTGCCGAACCCAGGCTCACGCGGATAATAGCCGCTATCACCCAGCCTAAAACCAAGGGCGGCATGTTGAATGTTTTAAGGTTCTCGGCTATCTCGTTACTTACACCGCTCGTAGTAAGCACTTCTTTAAACGCGCCAGATCCGGCTATGATAAGCAGGATGAGCGAAATGTCTTTTACGGCATCAATATAATTAACACCCAACTGGCCCATGTTGCGGCCTTGTTTTATACCAAGGGTATAGGTTGCCACAATAAGGGCTATCAGCATTACAATTGATGGGTCGCCAAGGAAGGCCATTACTTTTAAAACCTTCTCATTCTTGATACCTAAATATGGAAAAAAAGCCGTTAACATCAATAATATTACCGGCAGCAAAGCGGTAAAAAAGCTGATGAAGCCACTTGGCAGTTTATCGGCAGGCATTTCTTCGGCGCGGAATGTTGCCAATGGTTCTGACGGGATCTTCTTTAGAAAACTGGCAAATACAGGCCCTGCGAGAATAATGGTTGGTATAGCAATAGCAAGGCCATACACAAATGTGGTAGCCATATTTGCATGAAACAGTGCCACCAATGCCGATGGCGAAGGGTGTGGCGGCAAAAAACCATGCGTAACCGATAAGGACGCGATCATGGGCAGGCCGATATAAACCGCAGGTAATTTGTACTTATATACTACCGAAAATATCAGCGGCACCATCAGCACAAAACCTATCCCATAAAATAGGGGGATGCCAATAATAAAGCCCGCAGCTACCAAGGCCCATTGAATATATTTTTGACCAACGGCGTTAACTAAAACCTCGGCAATTTTTTGGGCTGCCCCGCTTGCCGCGACCAATTTACCCAGCATCGCCCCAAGGCAAATAATAATGAGCAGGCTGCCCAATATATCGCCAATGCCTTTTTGTACCGATGCGGTTACTTTATTGATAGGGATGCCCAGCATTAAACCCGCGGTAATAGATACCAGCAGAAAGGCGAGGAAAGGGTTGAGTTTTGCCCAGCTAACCAGCAGTATGAGCAGTACTATACAGAACAGTATAACCAGCATTGTTTTATATAAAGATTTATAAGTGTATTGATTACCGGGGTGGCCGATGCGACTAATGTAGTAATTATATTAATTGCATGTGTGCCTTTCTATTCTTTCATTATAGTGTCTGTTAATGGTTTGATAAGAAACTATTTTACAATCACCTTACTGAGATCACTCAATTAAACTTCGTTTCTTTGTGACCATGACAAGCCAACGCTATATTTTCCTGATCCTAATCTTGGGCTCACTTACAGCACTCGCGCCTTTTTCCATTGATATGTATTTGCCGGGTTTTCCGGATATTGCTAAATCGCTGCATACCAGTACAGAGAATGTGGCCTTGTCGCTTTCCAGTTTCTTTATCGGGATTTCCGCCGGGCAGTTGCTTTACGGGCCTTTACTTGATAAATATGGCCGCAAGCCACCTTTGTATTTTGGCCTGGCATTATATATAGTAGCATCTGTAGGCTGTTATTTTTCTACCAGTATTGAGATGCTTATTGCCATGCGTTTTATACAGGCTATTGGCGGTTGCGCGGCTTCGGTATCATCTATTACTATGGTACGTGATATATTCCCGGTAAAAGATAACGCAAAGGTGTTTGCGCTGCTGATATTGGTTTTAGGTGCATCACCCATGATAGCGCCTACAGTTGGTGGCTATGTTACCACTGCTTTTGGCTGGCAGTTGATATTTATAATCCTGGCGGTAATTGCCGTGCTGATATGTGTTGCCGTTATCTTCTTTTTGCCGGAGAGTTACAAACCCGACCCAACATATTCCTTAAAGCCCAGGCCTATAATCAACGGATTTATAACCGTTATTAAAACACCACAGTTTTACACTTACGCCATCAGCGGAGGGATAGCATTTTCAGGGTTATTCGCTTACATTTCTTCATCTCCCCTAGTATTTATGGAGGTATTTAAGGTGAGCAGCAAAGTTTACGGCTGGATCTTCGCTATCCTTTCGGTTGGCTTCATTGGTTCCAGCCAGGTAAATAGTTTGCTGGTTAAAAAATACAAAAGCGGCCAAATTGTGAATGCTGCACTTATTGCAATGGTCATCATCTCGGCATTATTCGTTGTGGGTTCTATACAAAACATACTGGGCCTTGTGGGTACTATTATTATGATATTTTTAGTGCTTTGTTGTGTGGGCATCGCCAGTCCAAATACTTCTGCCTTAGCTTTAGCCCCTTTCGAGAAAAACGCAGGTACGGCATCGGCACTGTTAGGGGCGTTTCAAATGACAATGGGGTCGCTGGTATCGGTAGGGATAAGTTTGTTTAAAAGCCAGTCGTCGTTACCCATGTCAGCTATTATGCTGGTGGCATCATCATTAGCCCTGCTTATCGTCATAATAGGGCGCAGGAACATCAAAGAAAAGGTCGAATATAAGGGCGGGTCTTTCGCTGCGCATTAGAGGGGCTAAAGGTTGTGCTTACATATAACTGTTAATTTGTTTTATATAGTGGAGTGTTTTTCATTATTGCATACTATTAAGAACAGTACAATGAAACGGAAAGTGCTGTGTCTGTAACATGTACGGATGAAATGGCTTAAATGTATTCCTGTACGGAATATTGTATATTGTGGCATTATGCTTGTAATCAGCAATGTAGAATGCAAACTAACAGTTGTGTTGTTTACAACTTTTAGGTGTGCATAGCTGATATACGAAAGTCCCCCTATGATTGCCGGTGTAAAAAAAATACCTATCCTACGTTACGCTCTAATTGTAATGCTCATTGTGGTGTTATTTGGAAGCGCATTCTATTTATACCTTCATTATAACAAGGCCGAAAAATTACGTAGCAATTTCCAGCAAATGGTAAAAGCACGCGAAAATTCATCCCTTATAGACAGTTGTATAGTTGAACTTTACAGCGCGGATAACAGCAGCCGCATGTATGCGCTTACCGGCCGTAAATGGTATTTCAATGAGTTTTCAAGACAGATCAAGAATGTACGCGGTATTATCACGGCTCTAAACAGGAATGATAAAAGCTCGGCCAATTTATCTGACGATGACGAATTGGATAACCTGGTTAGCGAGAAAAAATTAAAAACCGACAGCTATATTAAACTGATGACCTTATCTGATAGCCTGATGAGATCGGCCAAAAAGATTAACAAGGCATTAAAGGATAAAAACAACAAGATACTACAGCAACCCGTGGTAAGCCGTATAAAAACGCAGTTACGCATAGACACTGTTAGAACAGTAGCCGTTGCCAAAACGCCGGAACAAAAAAAGAAATTTTTGGGCCGCCTGTTTTCCGTTTTCGATAAGAAGAAAAAAGAAGAACCAAAAGCAAAGCCCTTTCTTTTAGCAAGACGTACAGATACCATTATTACTACCATGACCGCCAGCCCTAAAGTGGTACAGGCCTATAACAAGTATTACACAAAAATTAATGATGCCAACAATAAGCTGCGTGCCAACGAGCGCGAAATGCTCGAGATTAATAACCGTTTAATAAGCCAGATAATTGGCAGCCTTAAAAAATATAAGATAGCCGAGCAGCATTACATTGTTGGTAGCAAGGAAGAGATGAATAGCAACCTTTCTACCGTATTATACGAGTTTAAAAGGTTATCTGGTATCATGTTCTTATTACTTACTACCGTGGTGGTCATCATTTTATATAACATATGGAAGATCTTCCGTAACGAGGAGGAGATGGTTATTTACACCGAAATTGCAGAAAAATATGCGCAATCTAAAAGCCGGTTTTTGGCCAGCATGAGCCATGAGATCCGCACGCCGCTAAACTCTATCATCGGTTTCTCGGAGCAACTTACACAGAGTAATCTATCGGAGGCGCAAACCGAGCAGACCAACGCCATTCGCAGTTCATCAAAAATGCTGCTGGAAGTGGTGAACGAGATCTTAGATTTCTCTAAGTACGAAACCGGCAAAATGAACTTTGAGACTTCACCTTTTAGCCCTTACGAAGCTATCCAGGAAATTGTTACCAGTATGCAGGTGCAGGCCGGTAAAAAGAAGGTCGCGTTAAATTGCCAGGTAAACTTTCCTAAAGATCTTTGCTTTAGCGGCGATTATTTCAGGCTGAAGCAAGTTATCATGAACCTGGTTGGTAATGCCATTAAGTTTACCACCATTGGCGAGGTTAGCATAAATGCCTTTTTAACTGATGGCAAACCGGGCCAGCAGATTTTGAATGTACAGATCCGTGATACCGGTTTGGGTATTGATAGAGAGCATCTGCCGCTTTTATTTGAGGAGTTTTCGCAAGTTGCATCGGCACAAAAAACTGCCAACTACGGCGGTACAGGTCTTGGCCTTGCCATTTGTAAAAAGATAATTGAACTGCAGGGCGGCAGTATAAAGGTAACCAGTAAAGTAGGTAAAGGTTCGATATTTAGCTTTAAGTTACCGATGGAAATAGTCGCTAAAGCCGCCTGCGTGCAAACTGCAGAAGTTGTTTCAAGCTTTGACCCTAAACAATTTGTGGCCGGCCGCCATGTATTGATAGCAGAAGACAATAAGCTGAACGTACTACTTGTAAGCACTATTCTCAAAAAATGTAAAATAACCTTTGATGTTGCCTACAATGGCCGCGAAGCTTTGCAGCTTTTTGAAGATAACTATTACGACATTGTATTAACAGATATTGAAATGCCGGAAATGGGGGGTATCGAACTTACCCAGATTATCCGCGCAAACGGTAATTCTGTAAAAGGCGACGTGCCAATACTGGCCCTTACGGCCAATGTGCTTAAAGATGATAGGGATAAATACCTGTCGGTCGGGATGAGCGGCGTGGTGTTAAAACCATTCTCCGAACAAAACCTTATTGAGGGTATGGCAACCGCGTTATTAAAGCAAAATGAGCTGGTAAATGGTTAATTAACGATATTCGCAAACCGATATTTTTTATGTTCAATACATGTTTAAACGCTCATAAAAGTTGATTTATTTAAACTTTTTGTCAACTCCGAAGTTAATTTAACAGGAGGAGTACATGCCATGACATCATCACAAAGCAAAACAGCCACGTCAAAAAAAAATATTACAAAATCATCGTCCACCAAAAATAATGACTTGGAGACCCAAATGCCGTTAAGCGAAAAGGATGAAGTGAAAAACGCTGAACGCAAAACAAATAAGGCTGCCAAAAAATGATCTCCAGATTCAAAGTTAAATAAGGTTGTTATTTTTTTAGCTGGCGGAGCTCGGTCTTTAACTCCTTAAGCTGCTGTTGTGCCTGCCTGTTCTCCAGGTAAAAGTAGATAGCGCATCCCAAAAAGAGCTTACCTAAAATAAATACTGCGGCAAAAACCCATTTCCAGGTTTTGTGCACTTTCATATAGTTGTTTTCAGATTCTACCTCGATGTATTGCGATCGGTTATCGTGCTTGTCGAAATCCTGATAGTCGGTTTCTTTACGCTCGGTAAATTGCTCGGGGTTAGTCTCATGGCGAAGGACCAGTTCGTCAATACTGTCAGCAATCTTACCCCAGGTATGGGCAGGAGGGGTAACAGCCATGCTTTGGGCAAGTCGCTCCATATCTTTCTCCAGATCCTCAAGAGCGTGGTTTACTGCAGGATGTATGGTTTTCATATGCAGCAGTTCCTGTACCTCCTCTTCGGAAGCAGAACCTGTTACATAGGCTTCTAATATGCCGCTATTGATGTATTCCTGTATCATTACGGTTTTTCCTGATAATAATGAACGATTCTCGTAACAATTTCCTGATGGCGTCTTCTGGTTTGTTCAATTCTGAAGCTAAGTTAGCCGTTGTTTTGCCATGGTAATGCACACCACAAAAAACAACTTGCTGCTCGTTATCCATCAAATCAATAAACTTATTTCCTTGTATAGCTTTTTTGGTAGAAATCTCAACCCCATCGGCGCGGCTCTCAATAGAGCTGATAAATGATGATAGCTTTTTGCGGGTTAATTGCTGCAAGCGTAAAAACGCGTTTGAGCCCGGCGCCAGTATTTCTTCAATATCCTTATTCTGTAGTTCGTTAAAAACCTCTGTAAGGTATTGTTCGGCGACGGCGATCTCCTTCACCACCTCTATAATATAACCCAATAACATAGCGCCATAGTTAGTGTATAAACTATGCTTGCTTTGCTTAATTGTAGGTAATGAAGCTTCAGTATATGTTAACTGCTGTTCCAAGTTTATGAATGGGTTAGTAAGAGGAATTCAAAAATATTTATAATTGTTCTAATATATTAAAAAAGTACAATTAGTTAAAAAAGTTTCGTCCGAAAATGGTTTTCTGCTGCTTGCCCTACACCAAGTGTTAATTTAAGTTAAAGATAGCGGTGGGTTAGATTAGTTACCACCAGTATTGTATAGCTTTAAAGTATGCAACGCTACCTTATCATTATCGTGTTTTTAATATCAGCCGCGGCCAATGCCCAAACTGCTGTTAAGGGGCGTGTATTAGAGAACAAAACCCGTATTGGTTTAGCAGGTGTGCGTGTAGATAACCTTAATAACAAGAAGACTACCCTTACAAATAACACGGGAGATTTTAGCATCTCCGCCAAAATGGGCGATCTGCTTGTATTTAAAGCCTTTGCCTACCAGGTTGATAGTTTGATATTGACAAAAGTAAACGACCAGGAGATATTTATGGAGCCTGTTACCAACGCGCTTAACTAGGTAAACATTACTACCACAGTAACCAAAAATCTTAATACCTATTACGATCCGCTTTACCACGGCCAGCCGGTAGTTTACCAACGCGACCGTAAAGGGAGACCCGTAGGAGGCGTTATATGGCGTTTATGGTGGTGGAAAAAGGATGAAAAGAAAAAAGCCAAACTTGCAGCGCTGGAACAAAAATATGTGATAATGGATAAGATACAGTCGGTGTTTCAGCCAAACATAATCGCCCAGTACATTCCTTTAACAGGGGAAGACCTGACCAACTTTATTAACCTGTACACCCCAACCCCCAAAATAGTTGCCGAAAAAGATTTTAACCTGGCCAACTACCTTAATGCTTGCCTAAAAAAATATCAGAAATTACCACCCGATAAGCAGCAACCACCTAAACTTACCGAATAATCAATTACAAAGTAACGCCGCTGCTAAACTCGAATGCATCGCTGAACGCACCTGTAAGTTGTGGGATTACATCGGGGAGTTTATCGGCATGCTTGCGAATGTAATGCCCGGCAATACCCGTTAGCAATGCCGTTGCACCGCCTATTAACATACCCTTTAAAATGCTCTGTTTGTTTTTGCGAAAGATGGCAGCACCTGCAAATGCGCCAGATGCCACATGCAAGCCCAACTGGCGCATATCAATATGATCTGTGGTATTTACTAATCTCTTTCTTTCATTTTCCGCAGCGGATAATAGGGAAGTAGCTATGCTTGTAATTGGGGATTGTACAAACCTAACTATACTCAGCGGACTGGAATAGTACCCGTTGCTGTAATAATTGGCTATCGCCGGTGCCGCGCTTGCCCGCACGCCTGCTACCGCGCCCAATCCTAAAGTTTGCCAAACGGGTTTCCTGCTTTGCATAGTATTTTCTGTTGATGTGTATAGGCAACAGGGGAGAGGTGAGATGGTTTGATTTACAAGTACTATTTGTTCTATAACCAAAACCCGTAACTGCAATGACGTACGGATATATTAGGCATAAAAAAAGCGATGATCAACATCGCTTTTCAAAATCTTACATCGCTTTCTTGATACTATCTTGTTTGGCTTTCTCCTTTTTCTTAAAAAACCCTTTTAACAAAAAGTTATGCTGAACGGCCTCCAGATCATCATTTAATTTGACGGAGCTTTGTTGCAGATAGTTAAGCGTACTTTGTACTTTTACAGCCGCTTTAGGGTCGTTTAAAAGTACTCCAAGGGCGTTATCGGTAGTGTTAAGTTTGTTGCTGGCCTTGTTAAGGTTGTCAGTTAAAAGGCTTGCGTTGTCGGCAGCCTCTTTTAAACGGCTAACCGAGGCGCGGATCCTGTTGAAGGTAACGGTATCGGTAAGCAGGTTATCGGCAAAGCCACCTTTGGTATTCATTTTATTGCTGAAGCTGTTTAATTGCAATGACATTTTAGCTGCGTTTTGCGTAGCAGCCTGTAAGTTGCGCATAGTTTGCTTTAACTGGTTGCCCATAGTGCTATCGGCAAGTAATGTGCCCACGGTACCTTTACCGGCCAGTATTTGTTTACTTAACTGTTTAAAATCGGTGGTTATAGCTAATAAATTCTGATTGTTTTGTTGAAGGGTTTTAAGCACATCATCGGTAGATAACAATTTTTCTGATTGCAATACCGCGCCATCCTGTATTGGCGGCGCCTGCGGCGACCCACCATCTATCACAATGATCTTGTTACCTATCAAACCATCGCTGCTGATGCGTACACCTGCATTGCGGTGAATGTACTGCTGCGTGTTCGATTCAATGCTCATGATCACATCAACCTGCGATGGGCCTGTAAAATGGATATTTTTGATGGTACCCACCTTTACACCCGAGAACCAAACGTTGTTCCCTTTTTTTAAGCCCGCGACATCGCTAAATATCGAGCTGATGGTTATGCTTTTAACAAAACTTTTTTGCTGGCCGCCAAGTGTAAGCACACCTATTACAAACACGGCTACGCCGAGCAGTACAAATATGCCTACTGTTATCGATTTTTTATTATCTGCTGCATCCATTATATAGGGTACTAATATCTATTGTATAAAATTATAATTGTAAAAAGGGGTAACACGCGGGTCGGTAGTTTTAAATACCTCATCAAAAGTACCTACGCGTTGAAACTGTCCGTCAAGCAACATGGCAACACGGTCACCGGTCATTTTGGCGCAGGTAAGATCGTGCGTGATAATGATAGAAGACGTATTGTAGCGCTGCTGAACCTCGTTTATCAAATCGTTTATCTCGATACAGGTGATTGGATCGAGGCCGGCGGTTGGCTCATCGTACATCATTATCTCGGGGTTAAGTATCAAGGTACGGGCAATGCCAATACGTTTACGTTGTCCTCCCGAAAGCTCTGAAGGCATTTGGTTAATAGTTTGCGACAGGCCAACGGCTTCTAATACTTCCGCTACATTCTTATCTATCTCAGCCCGGGAAATGCCTTTGCGGTTACGCACTAAAGGAAATTCCAGGTTCTTACGAACCGTCATACTATCGTACAATGCGCTGTTTTGGAATGAGAAACCAATGCGGATACGGAGATCCTCAAGCGCTTTTTCACTTATAGTAGTTACCTCGTTGCCTAAAACTTCTATCGTGCCGGCATCGGGTGTTAGCAATCCCGAGATCAGTTTAATTAATACCGATTTACCCGTACCTGAACGACCCAAAACTACTAAATTTTCGCCCTGGAAAAGGTCAAGATCAATACCGCGAAGCACATCATAGTCTGCGAAAGATTTTTCAACCCCGCGAAGCTTGATCACCTCGTTGCTCATGTCAATATTTGCCTTTTGCTTTTCCATAATTTAGCGGAACCATCCGGCTATCTGTACAATTAAAACTTCTTCAATAAACACTAAAAACATAGCCGTAACCACCGCGCCGTTTGCCGCTTTACCAACACCCTCGGTGCCTTTAGTAGAGTTATAGCCCTGGTAGCATCCCACAATACCAATGGTAAACCCAAATACGATGGCCTTGCTTAACGATGCCCAAAAATCTACAAAGGTTAAGGGCTCAAAAGCCTGCTCCATAAAGGTAGCATAGCTGGTGCCTTCGTTTTGGCTAACGTTTAAATAACCACCTAAAAGCGCAATAAAAGCTACATAAGTAGCCAGCAATGGTATAGTGATAGTTGTAGCGATAACCCGCGTACAAACCAAAAATTTAAAGGGTTTTGTGCCCGATACTTCCATAGCGTCGATCTGCTCAGTAACGCGCATAGAGCCAAGTTCTGCACCGATGCTCGAGCCAACTTTGCCTGCCGCAATAAGCGCCGTAACCAACGGTGCGAGGGCTTTCATAATGGCGATGGATACCAAGGATGGCAACCAGGATTCTGCACCAAAGTTTGTTAACGATGGGCGGCTTTGCTTGGTAAAGATCACACCTACAATAAATCCTGTTAGTGTAATCAAGGTAAACGATTTAACACCCGTCTCGTAACACTGGCGCACAATTTCCCTGAATTCGTAAGGGGGCAAAAAAACCTCTTTAAAAAAGCGCAGGATAAAGACATATATCCTGTGCAGCATCAAAAAGAATTCTGCCAGTTTATTCTGCGTTTTTTTGAAACGTTTTGGTACCGGTTTTGAAGATGTATCTACGCTATCCATTAATGTGGCAAAGGTATAACTTATGTAAGATATAGATACCCAGATGCCTTAAATTGTTTCAAAAGATATTCAGTGGAATGTAATAATTGCAAATGACAGGCAATAATATTCAGATACAAAACCAGCGGCTATAATTTAGGCGGAGCGAAATGCAAAACGCTACAGGTAAATAATTTGGTAATTTAGCCTGCCTGCCCGAAACAGGCTACAAACAGATCCCGCAGGCGGACTGGTGGACAAAGGTACTATTGCCGACGCTTGTAAAGCACAAAGCATCTTCCGTAATGGCATGGCGAAACGGCCGGCCCGACCATTATTAGGTGCCATACCCGGGCCAGGTAAGTGAGGATGATTTAAGAAATTCTTTAATGATCCACGAATGAAATTTGAAACCAGGTTAGGGGTTTATGGGCGATACATATCTGCGCCATAGTGATCTCTCTGTAAAACTTAATGCTATGCGGTCTGTTCTATAAGCAAATTACAATGGTATGAATACTTATCAGCAAAAATGGTTGGAAGTATTAAATGGCGCCGGCCTTAAAGATTGGAAGATAGAAGCAAAAGGGAACGACATTAGCATAGATATGCCCAACGTTACCGATCTTAAATTGATCCGGGATAATTTGCCCGCCACCCTTGGTGCAATATCACTGGATATAAACTTACCGCACGAGCGCCTGAAATTTATTTTCCATAACGGGTACGAAAACTTTGAATACGTGCTTAACCTACTGAAACGGATTTGACGAAAGAGTAATTAAATTTTGGCCTTGGTAGCAAATATTGTTACGCAGATACCCATTGCAGCTATTAGGGTGAAGGATGCCCTTAAGGTAGCTAAACCGGCAATAAAACCTATAACCGGCGGGCCAACTAAAAAGCCTGCAAAGCCGATGGTAGATACCGCTGCCAGCGCCACACCCGGCGACATGGTTTTTGATTTACCCGCCGCGCTGTAAACCAGGGGCACAACAGATGATACACCGAAACCAACCAGTAAAAAGCCAAATATAGCAGTGTACATATAAGGGAATGCAACGGCGGTAAGTAAGCCTGTTGCGGTAAGCATCCCGCTTATTTGCAGGGTACGTTTAAGCCCGAAGCGGTGCGCGAATTTATCGGCAACGAAACGGCCGGTTGCCATGGTAAACATAAACGCGGTATACCCTGCACCCATTGATGCGTTTTGAGCCAGTACCACTTTTTTAAAGTAAATAACACTCCAGTCAAACATCGCGCCCTCGCATATCATCGAACAAAAAGCGATGATGCCTAATTTAATGAGCGAATTATCGGGCATTACAAACACCGGCCCGGCGCTCGTTGGCTTGTCGTTTTTAAGGTAGCGCGATGTAAATATTACTGCCACCACAACCAACACCATTATCATGCTAAAGTGCTTAAACGGGATAATCTGTTTGCCTATCATGAACGTGCCTATGGCAGCACCGCTAAACCCGGCCAAGCTCCATAAGCCATGGAAGGATGCAAGAATTGGGCGCTGGTATAATTCCTCGGCGGCTACGGCCTGGGTATTTACAGATATGTTTACCGCGTTGCTGGAGAAACCGAATAGTAATAAACAAGCAATAAGCTGAACCGTGTTTTGCGCGATACCTAAAGAAACGAGTGAAAGGCTATAAACAATAAGCGCGCTTATCAATAATTTGCGGCTGCCTATACGGGTAATTACCCAGCCGGAGAATGGGAGCGAACACATTAAACCTACCGGCAGTGCAAACAAAACACCGCCAAGCCCGGCATCGCTTAAATTAAGATCTTGTTGAATGGTAGCTATACGCGATGCCCAACTGGCAAAACAGATGCCCGCCATAAAAAACATGGCACCCACCGCAACACGCAGGGTAGTTCTGGAAAAATTATAAGATGGGGCTACTGCTTCCAAAAGGTAAATATCAAATTGGTGTATTTTCTACACTAAGACGCAAAGTTACTATCTTAATCTCAATAAAAAAACCACCACCCTTTAGCAATTGGCTAAGCCCAAAAGTTAATGGGTAACGTTGAACGAGCCGATAACATGCGGGTATTTCTTGGTCCCATCCGTTAAGTCAAGGCTAAATGTTCCTTGTAAATTGCCTGTGCCGGTAGTCATGTTAAGAGTAGATGCCGTTATTTTGATCTTACCAATAGATAGCGTCTCCATATAAAGCGATTCTGTTTGAAAGGCGAACAGATCGTAAGTGCCCACTTGTGAATCTAAAAGCCCGAACGTTATTAATGATGATTGGCTCTCTATAGCAGCAATACTTATTATACCCTGTATAGCTGTTAAAGCAACATTGGTACTATAGGTTTTAATTGCACCACCCGGTGTAAGCTGAATTTGGATTGTGTTGTTAGCACCAACTGATAGTCCATCACCTGTGTTTTCGGTGCCAGTTCCTGTGCCGGTACCAGTGCCAGTGCCAGTACCAGTGCCTGTTCCTGTTCCTGCCCCGGTATCAGTTCCTGTTCCGGTACCAGTACCCGTTCCTGTGTTGGTTTGCCCAACCGTAGAAACGTATGTGTCCGGATAAATAACCGGATCAACCTTGCAGCCGCCAATTGCAAATGCTGAAAGTATAACTATAGATAGTTTAATGTAAAGTTTATTCATATAGTGTTTATTGAATCAATTAGGGGATAGATATAAAATATATTCGAGCTGATTAATATACTGCTCCAATTAAATTTTATACTTATACGACTGATTAGCACATAGGTTAGCTTTAATATACTTTAACAGCTATTTGCTTAACAATTGCCATCCGGGCCACAGGTTGGGCCTTCAATAACATCAAGTTTTGGTTTGCTCTGCTCATCGTTCCATTCGCCGAAAGCTTTCTCTAATGTCTGGGTAAATACCGGTACAGCCTGCGCGCCGGATACGCCATATTTGCTGTTCATTACAAAAAAGGGCACGCCTTGTATGCCTAAGTATTGTGCTTCGGCGATGTCGTGTTTTACAACGTCGGCATAGGCATCGGTAGCAAGGGTTTGTTTTACGTCGTCGGCAGCAAGGCCAATTGATACACCAAGTTCAGCAAGGGTGTCTACATCGTCCATATTCTTGCCATCGGTAAAATAGGCTTTAAACAGGGCTTCTTCGGCGGCATCGCCAAGGTTATGTTTTTTTGCAAGGTGGGCAAAACGGTGTGCATTAAAGCTATTGGCCACAACGGCGTTGTCCATGTTATAGGTGAGGCCCACTTCGGCAGCCATCTCGGTAACATGGTTATTCATTTGCTGTGCGTACTCCAATGTCCAGCCCTTGGCATCTGCCAGGTATTGGCTAATATTTACCGATGTGTCGGTTACCATATCGGGGTTAAGCTGAAAGCTTTTCCATTCAATTTCCACCTCATCTTTATGCGCAAATTGTTGCAGTGCATCCTCAAACCGGCGTTTGCCAATATAGCAGAACGGGCACATCACATCACTCCAGATCTCGATCTTCATCATTATAAAATTTTCATAAAATTACAGCAATTGATAAATAATCGCGTAAGCATAAAGTCAAAAACAAAAACGCTAATAAAAAGGATAGCGGTTACCCAAATAAAATCGCTTAAAATATCCTGTGGGATATTTAATTATCTTTCATAATTTAGGCTTAATAACCTAAATACTACAACAGGCCTTTATGAATAAGCATGAACAAAACAACTAAACCATCTGTGTTTTGGGCCGGTATCATACTGCTCTTAATTCCGGGGCTGATACATGCATACCTGCTTAAGCCTTTCCCCGGCAGCCAGGATATTAATGCCATTACATTTTGCTATTACCTGGAGAAGATGATACAGCCGCTGCGCATGCTTGGCGCCGTGTTGATACTGGCCTACCTGGGGCTATACCTTATAAAAGATACCACTAAACAAAAAGCTATAAAGTTGGCGTGCTGGCCCTGTGCCTTGTCAGTTTTTACCTTACCGATAACCTGTACAAGGCAGAGATCATGTTTAAGGAAACGCGCAAGGTTGCCTTTGCCAACGCCATAAAAAGCCGCGTGCCTCACAGTTATTTAGTTATTGGCGTGGTATATAAAGGAGTTGCCAAGGCTTATCCTATTATTTATTTAGGCTATCATCATAAAGTACAGGATAATATTGCCGGCAAGCCGATACTGGTTACTTATTGCACCATGTGCCGCACCGGCCGGGTTTACGATCCGGTAATCAACGGAAAACTGCAAACTTTTAGATTGGTGGGGGCCAGGCATTACAATGCTATTATTGAAGACGATGCTACTAAAACATGGTGGTACCGGTCTACCGGGAAGGCCGCTGTTGGCGAGTTAAAGGGCGTGCAATTGGGCGAAGTACCTTATGAGCAACTTACCCTTGGTGCATGGCTTAATAAATATCCGGGCTCGCAGATATTGCAGCCTGACGCCATATACACCAACGACTATGCCGACCTGAAAGATTACGACGTTAAACAGGCCGTTGATAAAGATACCACCCTTAAGAACAAGGACTCGTTGATGCGTAAAAGTTGGATGATTGGCGTGATTGTACAAGGCCAGCCAAAAGCCTACGACTGGCGCGCCATGGTGCGCAAACGCACTTTAAACGATAAAATAAAAAATACCGGCCTGCTGATAGCTATGGAAAAGGACAGTGTGAACTACCATGCCTGGAACAGTACCGTTAACGGCAAACCGCTGCATTTCCAGGTGAATGCTGACGGGCAACTGACCGATGACGAAACGTCATCTATCTGGGATTGGAAAGGCGCTTGTACTTACGGCTCTTACAAAGGCAGTCAATTAGCAGTAATAAAGGCGTACCAGGAGTACTGGCGCTCGTGGAAACAGTTCCATCCCAATACCCTTTTCTGGAAAGAGGAGTGACTGTTTTAGGGTTCTGAACCAGTAACTCTCAGGATTACCAAAAAAACCGTCATTGCGAGGTACGAAGCAATCTCTACATATGCCTATCGGCTATGTATAGCAAAGAGATTGCTTAGTACCTCGCAATGACGTGTATGTATTAAGAATGCTTACTTAGTATCCCGCTCTACCAGGTCCATCCCGCATTTACTGCAGGTGCCGGGCTTATCTGATGTTATCTCAGGGTGCATGGTGCAGTAGTACTTGCCTTTCGATTTGGTAGCCTCGGTTGCTTTAGCATCTTTTTGTACAGATGAATTGCAGGCTGTAAAACCTAATAATGCGGTTACAGCTAATATTATAATGTATTTTCTCATAGTTATTTATTTTTAAGGAAAGCGGCAAAACCAAATGCAGAAACCACAAACACCCCCAGCGCGGCAAGCATACTTACTATATCGCGGATGTTTTTGCCGGCCCAGCTCATGCCGAAATACTTGTGTAAAAATATAAAAGAAAAACCCTCGGCACGGTCAATGTCGGCAACTTTGGTAGCCAATGTAGATGTGGTGGTTTCTATATACCAGTTCTCGCCGTTAGGGTAAGCTATCTTTTGAACAGGGAGGCGTTTGTTAATAAAGCCGTATTCGTTATCAAACTGCCGCACCTGTGTGGTTATGCTTTTTCCTTTAACAGTTACCGGCGGCTCGCCTGCGCGGTAAAAGCTGCTCAGATAGTTGGCATAAATGGCATCCCCATCTCTTAACTGTTTACCACTTGCCGTATTAAAATAGATAACGTTCTTTTTAAGATTGCTTACCTGGTAATAAGTGCTATCCGCATATTTGATAAGCCCTATAGTTTTGATACTATCCACAGGTAACTGCAAATTTTTGTAAGTCAGGTCTTTGGTATCGATCATCTGGGTGTACGTCTTGCCCCGAGCCTTTATGTTATTCAACTTTACGATCAGATGAAATGCCCCGCTGATGATAAACGTAAACAGCACAAAGGAAACAATAAGCCCTAACTGCCTGTGGAAGCGGTGTACAAAACGCGTATCCGGGCGTTTATCTGCCTTGCGGTTTTGCTTGATAGCCTTAAATTTCTTCCAAAAGAAACCGTAAATGGTTAGCCCGGTCAGCAATGATAAAAACATGATGCTAACGATCACCAGTAAGACCACTATTCTGAACTGTTCGCCGCCGATAGCCTTCAGGAATTGCCAGGTGTGCAATTGCTCAAAAACGGCCAGCATCACTTTACGGGTATTGTTATTGAATGTGCCCATTCGGCTTTGGGCAGTCTCCACATAAACATCCATGCCGTCGGGCCTGTCGAAGGCTATTTTCCAAACCGGCAGCAGGTGGTTTATGGGTTGGTAATGCGCGTCGAAAGTTTTTTGCAGGGTGATACTTTTTACTTTTGATGTACTATCCTGCGTAAAGTAGCGGGCCAGGTAAGTCGCGTATTCTTTGTCGCCATCTTTTAAAAGTTCGCCATTGGTGGCTGAATAATAGTTGGTGAGACTATCCTTCCCCAATACCTGATAGTAAGCCTGCTTATTAAAGCTGATCAAACCGAAATTAGTAAATTGGTTTATCGCGTTCTTATCAAGCACCTGCCTGATGGATAGTGTTGGTTTAATAGCCTGCTCTGGTTTATAAACTTCCCTTGCAATGGTAGGCCTAAACCAGTTTGACATAAACGGGTGCGACAAGCCGCTCAGCGTCCACATCATAACAGGGATAAGGGCCATCAAGCCCAGTATCCGATGCCATTTATAAAAGTTTTGTTTTGCTGTTGCCATGTTTAATGTTTTGCAAATGAATAGCTCACGCCCAATGTGTAAACCCTTGGCGGCGCGGCGTTATAAGTATCGCCGTACTGGTTGCTGGTTACTAGGGTGGCGTACAGCTTGTTGGTTAAGTTAAGCACGTTGAACCAGATGCCCGCGCCCTTCAATGGCCCGCTTTTTACATCAAACCCGGTACGCAAGTTTAAAATATCATATCCCGAGTATGTTTTGGTATTTGCAGGGTTTGTAAAGTATGACGCTATATGCTGCCATTCGCCTGCTATCCTGAAACCGTTGATATAGGCAGGTTTGTAGGTAAGCTCAGAGTTTGCTATCCAGTTTGGCGCGTTGCTCATGCGGTTGCCATTGTAAACGGTAACGCTATTTGCCCCGGTGCTAAAATTGGCAGATACCTCGTTATAATCTACATAGGTATGCCTTGCGTTGGTACCACTAAACCTAAAAGCGATCTGGCTAACCGGTGCATAGGCAACCGAATATTCGATGCCGCGATGGCGGGTTGCACCTGCGTTTTGATTTTGGGTAGTATTATCGGGCAGTAGCTGGTTAATGATCTCGTTACGGCCTTCCAAATCGTACAAGGTTACTTCCACATACATTTTCTTGTTCAGGGCTGTGAACCAGCCACCTGCTTCGTAATTATTAAACGTTGCCTGTTTAAGCGGGGTTACCTGGCGGGAGCTGTATAGGTCGCCGGTTTCCGGCGGCTGGAAACCTACACTGTAATTGGCGTACAAACCTTTGTTGTTGCCTAAGTTATAGGTAAGCCCAAGCTTTGGTGCCACGATGTTAAAATCGTTGGTTTCTTGTTGCTTGTATTTGGTGCTGCCTGCGGCGATGCCATTGTTAAAGTTGTAATGGATGCGGTCGTAACGCAAGCCCATCACGATGCGCAGGGGCTCGACAGGTTTTATTTCATATTGGGCATAAGCCGCGGTATTGAACAACTTGATGCGATAGTTATCGATGTAATTGCCGGTAGGAGTGTAGCCGGTGTAGGTGTTATTGGTTACATCTTTCTGCACATATAAAAATTTTGCGTAATAGCTGCTCGGGCTGTTATCGGCATATAAACCTACAATTAGCCTGGAGTGAAGGAAATCGAAATCCTGCCTGTGCTGCGCCAATAAGCCAAGACTGTGAAAACGCTGATCGTTCTCCTGCCCGTTAGAGCTTAGGTAGTTGCCAGCGTTGTCCCTAACATCGGATATGTAATAACTTGGCAATTGCGCTGTAGAGTTTTTGCGGTAAAACAGGGTCAAAAAGCTGCTGCTCCGGTTGTTCCAGGTATGTTCTAATTTGGTGTTCGCCCTAAAGGCTTTTACCTTGCGATAGGTGAAACGCTGGTTGGCACCATACGTGCGACTGTAAAATTTAGCGCTATCTAAACTGCCGGGTGTTTGGGTGTTCAGGTAATTGTAGGCTACAGATGTTGTCAATTGTGTAGCGGCATCAAAATCATAAGTGGTTTTAAAATTTCCCGAGTATTTGTCAAAATCGCTGTAATCCTGCCAGCCGTCGCGCAGTTTGGCAACGTAACCGCCAACATAAAGGCCAAACTTGCCTGCGGTAAATCCACCGTCGGCATCAACACGGCGGTAATGGTAATTATCGCCCTGGAAAGAAACATTGCCAGCGTAACCAGCGGGCGGCCCCTGCGAAATAAAGTTGATGGCGCCGCCAATTGCATTACTGCCGTAAAGTGACGATGCCGGGCCTTTGATCACCTCAATATCGCGCACGCCGCTCATATTGATCTCGTAAAGCGAGTTATGGTTAAAGATCCCCGTAGGGCGAATAGGCAACCCATCTTCCATGTACAAATACAAAGCATTGTAAGTTATAGGCTGGCGAATGGCCATGGTATGCTGCTCGTTTCCCAGATCTACCATGTAAACGCCGGTTACCTTGTTAAGCAACTGGTAAAGCGCGGTAGCCTTGGTATCATGGATCTGAGTAGCGTTTATTTTGCTGATGGCAATGGGCGCATCCTGCCTGGCCTGGCGTTCCCGGCTGGCAGAAACAACCACCTGTTGCAGATCGATGGTTGATGGTTCAAGTGAGATCTCAATAGTGGCAGCACCTATTAACGTGTAAACTTTATCATTAAAGCCTACCATTTTAAAACGCAGGTTTTTCATGTTGTCGTTAGCAATGGTAAAGTTGCCTTTCGCATTAGTGGTGGTAAGCAGTTTACCGTTATCGGCATTGCTTACCATTACACCCTGCACGGCCTCGTGGGTGCGGGCATCGGTAACGGTGCCTGTTAGGTTTTGGCCAAAGCACAAGGCAGGCGCAAAACACAACAGTATATACAACAGTATATATAGTAGTGTAGATAATTTCATAAAAACGTATGTAGCACTCCGGAATGCACCGGGGTATAAATAAATTACAGCGCATGCAAAAGCATAGAGATAACGGCCGCGAAGCTGGTATCAAAACTGTATGAATAAAATGGAGTGTTTTTACGCGAGCCGTGGAGGCTGGAAGATGCTTGCCACTTGTTGCGGCAATTTAATACGGTAGTTGGGAACTTTGGTTACCGATAATAAAACCGAGTAAAACTTAACCTGAGCAGGTTGATTATAACTGGCCTCCTGGAACAGGTTTTTTTGTGCCTGCCTGTCTTCGGTGTTCTGCTTTTCTTCGGCTTGTTTTACTTTTTTCATGAAGTAACACTTGCCGTTGCAATGCAGCTGGGGTTTATTACGGTTCTCACAAAGTTTCGTCGCGATGTAGTTCCTGTTCAGCTCAAAACCCGCGTAGATAAAAAAACGCGAGAAATTGGCCGATACCATAGAAACAATCAAAAGATATGCGGTTAAACGATGTAACATGCGGCGCAAAGGTAAGCGTTGTTACTTATTTAACAAGCTTGTTATTACATTACGCTAAAAAGCCCCGCCGGGTTGGGCGGGGCGTAAAATATTAATAAATGAAACTTATTTAACGCGTTTTAGAACAAAATGCAACTGATCTGCACTGATAGTAAGATTCATAGCAACCGAATCTGCATATACTTTACCCTTGTGCGGTACATCCATCCCATTAACATTAACGCTGAAGCTAAATTCGTCGCCTTTAATTTTACCGTCTTCAATATTTACATCGCCTTGTGGTGATTGCGCGGTACCGGTTAATTTTTCGCCTGCAACTTTAAAATCATACGTAACCGGGAAGGTGTTACCATCGCTCATGGTTAAATTTCCTGTCCATTTGCCGTTAAGGTCGGCAAAAACTGCTGCTGCCATGCATATCATAAAGCAGCATGATAATAGGGCTGTAGTAAAGATCTTTCTTTTCATATGGGTTAATTTGTAATTACTAAATGTAGGATTATTATTAAAATAAATGATAATCATTATATTAAATTTATGGACTTAATACAAGCCCGTAAACAAGTACCCTTTCCCAATAAAAATTAAATATGAAATATATTCACAGCTGCCTGTTTTTAATGCTTTCCCTTTTTTTGCGCCCTGCCGATGTTTTGAGCCAAGCGTATAATATAAAAGATTATGGAGCTGTGGCCGATGGCAAAACCATTAATAGCGCAGCCCTGCAAAAGGCCGTTGATGCATGTAGCAAAAATGGTGGCGGTATAGTATATGTGCCGCCCGGTACTTTTATCACTGGTACCTTTCATTTAAAAAGTAATGTAGACCTGCACCTGGAAACTGGCGCTGTATTGTTAGGGAGTGCAAATCTTAACGACTACGATAGCTACACCATGCCCCAATATGGCCTTAATTACTATGGGATATTATATACAAACGGTGCCGAAAATGTTTCGGTAACAGGGCAGGGTATAATAGACGGTAACAACAAAGTGTTTTATGATTTTGACCATGCTAAAAAAATAGACGAGAAAAGCGCAAGCCTAACTCGCCAACAAAGCAACTATCGCAAAGTAGAAAGTGGTATAGGCGATGGCCCGGTAACACCTAAAGATAGGCCGAGGCAAATGGTGATCTTCAGCAATTGTAAAAACATAAAGTTTAGAGATGTATCATTACTAAATTCGCCCTTTTGGACGTTACACTTCGCCGATTGCGATAATGTAGAAATAACCGGCATCCGCTTATGGAGCGGCCTTTTGGTGCCAAATGCTGATGGCATAGATATTACCAGCAGCAGTAACGTTATCATTAGCAATTGTGATATTCGCACGGGCGACGACGCCATTGCCATTACCGGCTATAACCACCATTTTGAGATACCTGGATTTAGTGGTACCAGGCATGTATCAGAAAATATAATAGTTACCAACTGTAATTTGCAATCGTACTCCAGCGGCATCCGGATCGGTTTCCTAGATCAAAACACGGTGCGTAATGTGCATGTAAGCCATGTAAACATCACCAATTCTACTCGGGGTATCGGTATCTTTTTGCGGGACGAAGGGTCGTTAGAAAATATCAGCTTTAGTGATATGACGATTGAAACATATCTGCGTACCGGCGATTGGTGGGGCAACGGCGAACCGATCCATATTTCGGCCGTAAGGGGAAAAGAAGATGTAAAAATGGGCGCCATTAAAAATGTAACTTTTGATAATATTGTTTGTAAAGGTGAAAATGGATTGTTGATATATGGCAGCCAGCAAAGCATCATTAAAAATGTAAAGTTGAATAACGTAAGCTTCGAATTTAGGAACAGCAAGCTTAATAAATATGCAGGTGGTAACATTGATCTGCGTGGCGCGCTATACGAGAAGGAGCAGCTCTTTCAAAGTGATATACCGGGCCTTTTGGCTCATTACGTCGATGGCTTATCCATCAGCAATTTTAAATTGAGCTGGGATAATACAATAACAGAGCCTTATTTTACCCAGGGCGTCCAGGTTGATCATTTTAAGAGCATCGATATCAGAAACTTTTCTGGTGCCGCTGCGCCTAATAACAAAAGGGCATTTCGCATATTGCTAAGCAACGGCAGTGGGGCACAAGTGGATGACAAAACAGGCCTGCGGTTACAAGCCGTTGCCGCGCTAAAATAAAAATAGCGGGAGATGCACCACATCGTCCCGCCATCCAAAAAGCAATACCAATAATTATTCAAACTTATCGGCCACTACTTGTATCTTTTTGCCGGGCATCTCTTCGGCTTCAAATGTCAGGGTTACTTTACCTGCTTTGCCCTCAATGGTTATGGTGACGTGTTTATCCTCCCCGTCGCCGGTCATCAAAGACTTCACTACAGTTTTGCCTTCTTTAAAAGGGACTTTCCAATCGCAGGTGCTGGAAGTGATCTTACCCGTCATCTGGTGGTCGCCTGGTGCAATGGTCAAATCAGTTTTTGTGATGGTGATAACGGTTTCTTCATTGTTGCTTTTTAACACAGTGCCTTTATCATCCAAATAATTTGTGTTTGATGAGGTAAGGGTTGCTGTTTTGTCGCATTGCGCAAAGGTTGTGGTACTGCCTGCTATTACAAGGAACAAAGCAAACACAGCGGAGCTTAGGGTTTTCGTTTTCATATTATGTGATATTTATAGTTTATTATTCGAATTTGTCTGCAATCAGCACGATCTTTTTGCCGGGCATTTCTGCCGCCTCAAAGGTTAGCGTGACTTTGCCATCTTTACCTTCGATAGTGATGATAGCATGCAACTCACTGCCGCCATCAACCATAACGGTACTGATTACGGATTTGCCGGTTTTAAAGGAGTTGACCCAATTGCATGTATAGGTTTTAACAACGCCTGCCAATTCAGGCCTACCACCGGTGGTGATGTTAACCTCTTTGTTGTCAAGTGTTACTATTGTTTCCTCATTCTTTGTTTTTTCCACCGCACCTTTGTCATTAAGGTAAGTCGAGGTTGATGCCGTGAAGGTTACTTTTTTGTCGCACTGTGCAAAGGTTGTGGCACTACCTGCTATTACCATTAGCGAGGCCAGTATAGTTGTTTTTAGGTTAAAGATCTTTTTCATTCACGATATGGATTAAATTTCCATAAAGATATATGTTTTATATAGTATTATGCAATACATAGTACTGTAATAATTGTATTATATTGATAATGAGCTACATAATTTTATACTGATTGGAAATTGGAGCGTTATAAGATCAGCTACGGTTGAGTGTAAACTGCCGGGCGGTAGGGGCCATGGGATCAATCCCTTAATATTTCCCGGATGGCGCCCGCTTGCCACGCCAATAAGGTTAGCAATGTAAAGGGCCATGCAGCACCCCCCGGTGCAGCACAGCCATAAATTTTGTAAAGGAGCTTAGTAAGCCGATTTGTGTTTCTTGTTAAAATCGAAGATCCTGGAGATGGTAAACCCAAGGCGAAACTGCCCTTTGCTCCATTTGGATTGAGTATTGTTGAGATAGTTAAATTCGGAGATTGCTTCTGAGTTAGTAAAATTAATGGTGAATACGTGGCCGCCGGTCTCTATCTCGATCCCTACACCCAGGCCGTCATAAAACTTGGGATCAACGCTGTTATCCCTGAAGTTGGAGAACGGGTGCACATAATCTAACACCAGGCCCATCCGCTTGCTGAATTTTAAACGGCCCGCTGCAGATATTGCGAGAAACTTTTTCTCGTTACCGATTGTAAACGGGTACGGTACATTGTTCATGATGTACATGGGTGATACTTGCAGCGATAAAGCTGAAGAGAATTTGCGCGCGATAACTGCCTGCGCCAGGTATGAGAAACGGTTTACATAATCATCAAAAACAGGTGTGTTTGAATGGTATGGCTTAAAACCTGTTTTCCCAATTAAAGTAACTGCAACGGGTACGCTGTTGTCCGTTTTTTGATGCAGGATATTATATTTTAAACCCAGCTCTATCAGTTGCTCAAATTTGCTGCGACCAAAATCAATGTTCAGGTTATCGGTAAGGCCATATTCAAAACCAATGTAAATATCTGATGAATTATCTAAGCCCCAAAAGGTTTTGCCGCCGCCTGCTGCGCCGCCAATATCGCCAAAGCGGTGGATCACCAAAAAGTTAAGCTCTTTCTTTTTAACAGTCTCGGTGGTTTGCGATAGGATGAGCCGCGTAGCTTTAAAAGTAGCTATAACGGGTTCGCCTTGCACGGGCGCGCTAAGGGTTTTCATCAGCGCATCCGTATTGGTGGCTGCCGTATCTTTTGGTGTTGTGATTTGTGCTCTTGATAAGCCGGCAGCAAATATCAGTGCGATAAATAAGAGGGATCTTTTCATAATTTTATTGTATTAAGGATATTTTATTTGTAGGGTGTGTAAGCCGCGGTTACTTTTATTTTGATGGTTTCCGCAATGTTTTGGAAAACGAGGGTAGGGATATCTATCTTATGATCTTTACAGGCCACCATAAACTCCGAACTAAGGCTGATGGCACCGCCTGCCACGGTAACTTTGCCTGTGATGGTGCGGGTTTGTTTTACGCCATGTACATCAAAAACGCCGCTTGCGGTTACCGGGTAAGTTCCGTCTTTGGTCAGGTCGGGCTTGTCGGTAAGTTTGCCTTTAAAGGTTGCCTGCGGATACTTATCGCTCTCCATATAATTTTCGTTGAAGTGCTCCTGCATCAGCGACTTATCAAACTTAAACGAGCGGATGGGCACGCTAAAGGCAAGGTCGCCGGTAGTGGTGTTAAACACCGATGTACCCTTGTCGCTCCTCGCGTCGATATCTTCGATAGGTGCCTTTGAATAAAGGGTTACCACCGCGGTTTTACAGACATAGATGTCCTGCCCCGCCCGGTTTGTTGCAAACCAGGCGAGTAATATTACTCCGATATATTTCATGTTTTTTTAAGGTTTTTGTCCCGTATTAATGTTCCACGTTACCCCTACAGCAACCCCTGCCGATTTTAGATTCACCTGCCCATAGCCGATACGGGTGAGCGGTATTTTAAAGTATGGCTGCACGCCCACCCCAAATTTCGAACTTATCTCGCGCTGATAAGTTGCATTTAGGTTTAGGATGCCCATAATATGTTTATTCTTATTACGTATGTTGTAGCTGGTTGGCCCGGTAGGGGTGCCCCCTGCATAGTTATAGGTGTAATTTTCGCGCAGCATAAAGTATGATGATAGCCCTGTACCCAAGCTAAACTTATTGCGCCCGTTGCTAAATAATTGGTAGCCCAGGTTTATTGGGATATCCAGCACCATACAGCTTGCGGTAACGCTAATTGGGTTGGCGTTAAATTGGTAGGCTGTAGCGTAATTTGCAAAATCGGTCATGTATGGTTTATCGGAATATATTGCCCCGGTGGTGATGCTCCACTTGCGAGATACACCCATAGTTAACAGCAAGCCCGCGTTTGAACCCACCCTGGTATTGGAAAGGCCTTTGGCGCTGTTTACATCCGGCGAGGCCACCAAGCTTAACGAGAAGGTTGGCCTGAATGCATATGCCGCCGGGCCTGAGGCACCTCCAGATTTCGACGATTTTTTACTTGGTTTAATGTCATCCACTACTGAGATCAACGGAGGGCGTTTTTCGGTGATTATGGTATCTTTTTTGTTGCTATTTGCAGCAAGTACAGCGCTTTTATCGGCGGCGACGGTATCGATATATGCTTTATTATTTGCCATTACAGGCGCGTTTTTATCGGTGATAATTGTATCAATTTTGGCTATGGCGAGTTGGGTTACATTGGTAATAATGGTATTGTGTGTAGCCGCCATTGTTACTTTCGGTGCCCTATAGTTAAAACCATTACCGGTATTATTACGGCCGCCCTGTACAGCAGATAAGGTGAAGAACGACTTACTTTTACGGCTCAATTTATTTGCACTCATCGCACTACTATCATTTGCCGAAAGCGTATTACTTTTGAGATCTGCCAGTTGCTGCACGGGCGGGCCGTATTTACCGGAATCCTTTTTTAAGGCAGGTTGTGCTTTTTTCACAGCCTGCTGTGTGTCTTTATCAGGTTTTGATGTAGGGTTTAAGTATAACCAGCCAAGTATAAGTACAAGCATGGCCGCGATAGTACCGGCCAGCACCAATAAATTAAATACAAGTCCCCTTGGCTTTTTGCCATCAAGCAAGGCCTCCATAGTGTCCCAATCTTCCTCCCGGTATTGCGCATTGTCGCCGGGCTCGCTTAGGCCGCGGCTAAACAATTTATCAATACTATCTTCTTTTTCCTCTTTCATCGCTTGGTTATGTTGTTTATAAACGATATGGACAGGTTGGGTGTGTTTTGCTGGTTAATAGGTATTATATTATCGTTTGCTTGTTTACTTACTGTGCCCGGCATTTTATTGCTGTTGGCTATCATTATTTTTAATTTCTCTCGTGCCTTATGTAGGTTTGATTTTGAGGTGCCTGTGCTGATGTTCAGCATGTCGCCTATCTCTTCGTGCGTGTAACCTTCAATGGCAAATAAGTTAAATATGGTGCGGTAGGCACGTGGTAACTGACTTACCATATTCAATAACTCGTTATAATTTAAATTCCTGTCGGCGAATTCGGTATCGTTAATATGCTCGGCTTTGTCAAGTTCCTCGGTGTATGCCACCTTCAGGTTCGAACGGTAATAATCAATGGAAGTGTTGACCATAATACGGCCAAGCCATGCCTTAAAAGGCTTGGTTATATCGTACTTCGCTAAATTTTTGAATACTTTATAAAACCCCTGGTTCATGATCTCCGAAGCCTCGTACCGGTTGTTGGCGTACCGTAAACAGATGCCTATCGCAAAGCCATAAAAAGCCTTGTACAAGAGCTTTTGACACAGCCTGTCATCTTTTAAACAGCCTTTTACCAGTTGTTGTAATTCTTCTTCGCCCATGCTTTGGGTTTCTGTTTGCCTTAAATTATTACCTTATCTGCATACATCACGAGGGATGTTGCTCAAAGGTTGCCACGGCTTTGAAAAAAATATTGATTGAAGAAAAATAGTGATAATTATCCGTTATAAAATATAGCGATTGCACATTTCAGCGTGGACGCTGAAAACTAAAAAAGCCAGGCGTGGGCGCTCGACTGCTAATTTGAAAAAGGTAATAAAAATTTTAATTCTCTGGTGTTTGATAATAATAAATGGGCGCGTAAACCCCCTCGCTGGTGGTGTAGTAGCCTTTGGCATCGCGCGTAAAAGCAACGGCCTCGCCTTGTTTTTCTTGTTTGTAAACCAATTCTTTGGGCGCGGTTTTAAGAACCCGCCAAATAGGTTCGGCGGCTTGGCGCTGCCAGTAGTACACCTTCTCGTAACTTTTCACCAATATCTGTGTACCATCGGCAGATACATCGGCCGCGGTTATCCATTTAAAGGGTTTTATTCCGCTAAAGAACAACCTTCCCCTAAAGGTTAAGGTAAGTGTATCGTTAGCTTTATATTTTAATGGCGACGTATAAATACCTACGCTGTCGCCACGCTTGGTAATGATATACAGTAGTTTCTCAATCGGGTCTATCGCCATAGCTTCTGCATCTTTGGCTCCATCCGGGTATTTTAGGTTTACTGATACAGGTACAGTGTGCGCAAGGCTATCGGTGCCCCATGCTTTGCGTTCTTCGGTTCGGTACACGGTTATGAATTTACGGTGTGAGGCATTATCGCCTATATCGCCAATGTAAACATAGCTTTTGCCTTTAACAGGGCCGGGGCCTACGGCTATATCCTCACAATCGCGCACGCCGAGGCGTTCTTTTTTATCGCCGGTAAAATAAATGGTTGTTTTGAGTTTGCCATCGGCAGTAATGGCGAAGAAACGGCTGGTGTCGCCGCTATCGTTATGTGCGTAATAAATATTGGGGTTAACGGCTGATGCTACAAGCCCCGATGTTTCGTCCATTTCTTTTGAGTACAAATGGCTTTCGGGCAGGTGCTTATTATCTACCAAACGGTGCTTAGCAAATGCCGCGATAAATAGCAGGCACAATACAGGTATAAATATTTTTAGAGCTTTACTTTTAAACATAACTAAGCTTATAAAACAAAAAACGGCCCATATTATTATGGGCCGTTTTATTTATGCTTTTAAATTGACACTACGAGTTTTGCGGCGCCATAGCAGCACCCTCTTTGCCAAAGCTCATCTCGGCATCTGGTTTAGATACATCGGTAATGGCAACTTTACCACGCTCGCGGCGCAATATCCTGTTGAATAAAGAGATCTCCCTGTCAAACAAAAACTGGAAGAATAATTTGGTCCACGAGGTATGGTAGTATAAAGTTTCGTAATATTCTGGCGCGGTTTTCTTTATCTCCGGCAATTTATTCCATGGGATAGAAGGAAAATCGTGATGCTCATTATGGAAACCTACGTTAAACGCTACAGCGTTAAAGTTACCGTAATAGCTGTAGGTTTCTTGCTCGACACTGTGGGTTAAATAATGCTCCTGGATCCAGCGGGCGCCAAGCGGGTGTAAACCTACCGAGAACGAAAAGCTCAATAGCAAAAATGCTAATGCATGCCATCCCATAAAATAATAGATAAGGCCGGTAAATACTGCTTGTATCAACCAGTTGGTCAGTATCCATCCGTCAAACGGGTGGATCTCGCGTAAACGTGATAAGCGAAATAACTGGAAAACCGGAAAAAACAATAACCAAAGTGCTTTACCAAAGAAAGAGTTGCTTATTAAACGCGCTTCCCAACGGTTTGGCAGATCGGCATCAAGCTCATGTACACCCTGGAAAGAGTGGTGTTTGATGTGATATTTTTCGAACGATATAGCGCTTGGCAGTATTTGCGGCAAGTTTGCAAACATAGATGCCCAACGGTTGGCATTGCGGTTTTTAAATAATAATTGGTGTGTGCATTCGTGAATCATCACAAACAGGGCGTGGTCTGCAAATGCGCCTAACAGGTAAGCGGCACCAAAAACCAACCACCATGATTGGTCGCGAAGGAACCACGCCAATACAACCTGGAATGCTACCAGGCCAATGATGGCCCAAATGGTTTTTGGGTTCTTCCCTATTAAATTCCTTAGCTGCGGAAACTGCTTCAGTATCTTTTTTGTACGTATGCGATGTGGTTCCGATTCCTGGGAATAAACAAAATCAGTTTTCTTCATATTGGGGTTAAAACGATAAAGATAAGAATAACGTGTTATAAAAATGATTTCCTTATAAAAAATCATCACATTTAAGGTGAAAACGCTATTCGATATTAATCGAAAAGAAATTATTTTCCTTTAAAATTGCACGTGATAAATCAAGTCGATAATTATTAATCTGTAAAAACATAAAATTATGTGGTGGATCTATGCTTTACTTTCGGCGCTATTTGCAGCCCTCACGGCAATATTTGCAAAAATTGGTATAAAAGGAGTTGATACCGATCTTGCTACGGCTATCCGTACGGTAGTGATCTTGCTGATTGCATGGGCAATAGTGCTGTACAAAGGCACGCAGCATGGCATTAATGGCTTAACAAAATTGAACTGGACCTTCCTGGTGCTATCCGGCTGCGCTACCGGGTTATCATGGATCTTTTATTTTAAGGCGTTACAGTTGGGTAAGGTATCGCAAGTGGCACCGGTAGATAAGTTGAGCGTTGCTTTGGCTATAATTTTATCGGTTGTGTTTTTAGGCGAGCCGCTTACTTTAAAAACGGGGATTGGCGCGTTGCTAATCATCGGGGGTACAATGGTGCTTATATTTTAGGTAGATATGGTGTATGTAACAATTACGAAACGTACCTAAAAATTCAGTTTTAATCCAAAGTTTCTTGACAGTTTTGCACCTCGAAATAAAGAGGTTATATGCGTACGTTTTTTGTTCTTGTTTTTCTATTTGTTACTACCTTAGATATAAATGCCCAAAATAATGGCGGCGGCAAAGGTAAGATTACCGGTAAAGTTACTGATGCTGTTAGTAAGCAGCCTGTAGATTATGCTACAGTATCCCTATTTAAACAAGGAAGTACAAGCCCGTTCAACGGCTTAAGTACCGACCCCAAGGGCGGCTTTAACTTGAATAACATCCCCGCTGGCGACTACCGCCTCACCATAGATTTTTTAGGTTATAAAAAACATACTGTTGAACATGTTATGGTTGTTGATGGCGGTACAATGGCTCTTGGCAATGTATTATTAGAGCCTGTACAAAACCAACTCAAGGGGGTTAACATCGTAGCCAAGGCGCCCATTATTGAGAACCGGATTGATAAAATGGTTTACAATGCCCAAAATGATTTGACCGCCCAAAGTGGTGCCGCTATAGATGTATTGAAAAAAGTGCCGCAGGTTACTGTTGATATTGATGGTAATGTGGAATTACAAGGCAACGCTAATATCCGTTTCCTGATCAATGGTAAGCCAAGCAGTATTTTTGGTGCCAGCCTTGCCGATGCGCTGCAAGCCATCCCCGGTAGCCAAATAAAAAGCATTGAGGTGATAACCAGCCCCGGTGCAAAATATGATGCGGCCGGTACCGGCGGTATCATCAACATTATATTAAAGGATAGCAAGGTACAGGGCATAAACGGAAGCATAAACCTTACCGCGGGTACACGCCAGGAGAACGGCTCATTTAACTTAAATGCCCGTAAAGGTAACTTTGGGGTTAATGCTTTTTTTAGCGGCAACGCACAGTTAAATACCACGGTTTTAACAACCAATAACCGTTCGTCAACAGATAGCATTGGTAACATAACACGCCTTTTTCAAAATGGTGGCTCAGATTCTAAACGGAGCGGTTACCAAAGCGGGCTAAGCTTTAATTGGGATATTACCCCTAAAGATGTGTTAACAGCAGCCATAGGCTTTGATCATTTTGGGAACCATAATAATGGGCTTACCAACCAACAGGAGAGTGTAACGGCCGCTACCGACAATATTATCTCGAATTTGTTAAGTTTACGTAATTCGGATAGTAAGTTTACTGCCTACTCTACCGATTACAGCCTTGCCTATAAAAAGAACTTTAAGAAAGAAGGTCAGTCGCTTGAGGCGTTATTTACCAGCAGTTACAGTAAAAACACGGCCAATTATTTCCAAACGCAGGATTACCTGAACGACCCGAGGGAAACCACAGGCATCCGTGGGAACAACCCCGGCAATGACAGGGAAACCAATATTTCTATAGACTATACTCACCCGGTTACTAAAACCTTCACTATAGAAGGTGGCGTAAAGGCAGTAATAGAAGACCTGAAGAACACCACCATTACCGATACGTTACGTAGTGGCAATTACGTAAACAATGCCGATCAAACCTACGGCTTTGACTATAAGCGCAATATTTACGCGGGCTATGTATCGGTATCAACATCGCTTTTCAAAAACTTTTTGGATGTTAAAGCAGGGTTACGCAGCGAATACACCGATACAAAATCAAACTTAGCCGGCGTGGTGATACCGGGTTACAACACCTTTGCACCATCGGCGGTAATATCACACAAACTAACGCCAACGCAAAGTATTAAATTAAGCTATTCGTACCGTATAGAGCGCCCGGATTACGGCGAGATAAACCCGTTTTATAACATCAGCGACCCAAAAAATATCAGCACTGGTAACCCTAACTTAAAGCCCGAGAAAAGCAATAGTTTTGAGTTGGGTTACAACAAGTCGTTTGATAGCGGCGCCAATATTTACATCGGGAGCTTTTACCGCCACAATACCGACGATATCCAGCAGTTTACCACCCGTTACAATCTGCTCACCATTAACGGTAAAGATTACACCAACGTATTGCTAAACCAGCGCGCCAACCTGGGCACACAGGCAACCTTAGGCGGTAATATATTTGCATCGGTACCTGTTACTAAAAAGCTTAACCTGCGTACCAATATATTCCTGGCACAGCGCAACAACAAGGCACCGGGTATCGATTCTGTCAAAGCCTTCCAATACCGTATGAATCTTAATGCCAGTTACCAATTTGGCGGCAACTTTATGGCCGAGGCATTTGGTAATTACAACTCATCATCGCGCACGTTGCAGGGCACAAGGCCGCATTTCTTTTTTTACACCATGGCGGTGCGCAAGCAGTTTTGGGATAAAAAGGCGAGTATTGGTTTAGTTGCCAATAACGCCTTTAGCCAATACATTAACCAGGAATCTACAACCAAAGGGCCGGGCTTTAATCAGACTAGCATCAGGCAACTGCCATTCCGTTCGTTTGGTTTAACGCTGAGTTATAAATTTGGTAAACTGGAGTTCTCAAAGGACAAGGATAAAGACGGCCGTGACGAGGGTGGGAATAATATGCCAAGCGAGCCAGCCGGCAGGTAATTTTAAAAACAATTAGGCGTTTAATAGTATTACTATAATGATATATCTAAAAGCAATATCGTTATGAATACTGCTGACAAACACTATAAATGCATAAACAGTAAGACTGGGTATGTTATTTTCTATTCGTCGTTAAGCGCCAAACTAAGCCCCGAAGAAGTTAAGGCCGAATTGGATAAAGTAAAAGCGCAGGTTGCCATCAAAAATGGCATCTATGAGGGTACGCTTTACTGGGAAGAGATAAAGGAAGAATAAGTTAGGTAATTTTCAGTCCTGTATATCCATACGCAAAAAATACTATTTGGAGTATTCGTCTGAATATCAGTATATTTATATGCCAATTATAACCGGACCAACCATCCGCAATTTATCGCATATAAATATCTCACACCATGAAAAAGTTTTTCTTAATGTTGTTTGCCGCAGGCTGTGTAAATGCGGCTGTACAGGCACAGGTATCGCCTGTAAAAAACGAGGGCACTTTAAAAGATGTTGTAGGCAGGCTGCAATCGTTATCAACAGACAATATCATTGAGAAAGCGTATCTACACTTCGATAAACCTTACTATAACCCCGGGGATATCATATACTTTAAAGCCTACGTAACCGCAGGCGAACAGCACGAACTATCAAAAATAAGCGGCGTTTTGCATGTGGATCTGGTGAGCAAGAATGACTCGGTAATGCAATCGCTTATTTTGCAATTAAAAAACGGATTGGCCTGGGGCGATTTTTCGTTGCCTAACTATCTTTCAAAAGGAAATTATAAAGTAAGGGCATACACCCAATGGATGCAAAATGCGGGTAACGTTTATGTGTTTAACAAAACCATAGCTGTGAATGGCAAAAGCATAGCGCAGTTATACCCGGCAAAAGCAGCCAATAACAAAGCCGATGTACAGTTTTTCCCCGAAGGAGGTACATTTATAACCGCAGTGCCTTGCCGTATCGCGTTTAAAGCAGTTGGCAGTAATGGATTGGGCGCTTATGTAAAAGGTATAGTGGTTGATAGCGATAATAAAGAAGTTGCAAAATTTACGTCGGCGCATTTGGGGATGGGGCAATTTTATATCACGGCCGATGCAGGCAAAACCTACAAGGCAAAAGTAACCTATCCGGATGGGTCGGTAAATACGGTTTCGCTCCCGGTGCCCGAAACAAAAGGCATGTCGCTTACGGTTAACAATAGCGATGCTGCTAAATTATCTATCGATATCAATGCCAACAAAACGTATTACCTGGAGAATAAGGATAAAGAGGTGAATGTAGTGATCTATTCGGCTGGCGTTGTTAAAACGGTTAAAACGACGTTAGATAATCAGGGAATAGGATTTGATGTGCCTAAAAAAGAACTAAAAAGCGGCATAGCCCAAATCACCCTTTTCTCGCAAAGCGGGATGCCATTGTGCGAACGTTTAGTGTTTATTCAGAACGATGATGGCGTTAATTTTACGATAAATAGTGATAAGGCGACCTATGTAAATCATGATAAGGCAACCATTACGCTTAACGCAAAAAATGCAGATAAAGCATCTATGGGTAATTTCTCGGTTGCGGTGATCGATGAAAGTAAACTACAAAGCAATGAGGATACCGAAGGTTCGATCCTATCCGATCTATTGCTAACCTCGGAGTTGCGCGGATATGTTGAACAGCCCGTCTATTATTTTAACAACGTTACTTCCGATACGCGCAATAACCTCGATATTTTGATGCTTACCCAAGGTTACCGCCGCGTACAATGGAAAGAGCTGCTTAACGGGCCGCAAGCCCCAATGGCATATAAGCCAGAATTTGGCATACCAATAAGCGGATTAATGGTAAATAAGTCGGGAAGACCAGTGCCAAACGAAAGAATAACCTTGATGTTATCGGCCACCGGGCAAAGTATGACCACTACTACAAATACAGCCGGTAAATTTAATTTCCCTGACCTTGAGTATGCAGACAGGTCACAATTTTTGTTAAATATCGATAACAAATCGCTTCGTGATAAAGCCAAACTAATATTAGATAATTATTATATTGCAGCTGTACTACCTGCTTACAGCCAAACGGCAGAGAAGGTAATTGATAACTTGCCGGAATACACCGGTGTGGTGACCGGGCAACCAGGCAAAACACGCGAATTAAAACCGGTATTTGTGACAGGTAAGACGAGCAATTACCGTACATTGAGCCTTGCAGGTGCGGGTAATGCCGACCAGGTTATTTTTGGTAAAGACGTTAAAAATTTCGCAACGTTATCACAAGGTCTGAGCGGGGTTGCCCGTAACATTGATTTTAATAACGGGAAAGCTTATCTTAAAACTTCACTTACTGTGGCAAACGGGGCAACCATAAGCGAACCTATGTTAATAGTTGTTGATGGTGCTATAACATCGGGCGGGATAGATGTTGTTCAACCCGCTGATGTTGCTTCCATAGAGATATTGAAAGGGGCAAATGCCGTAGTTTATGGTATGGGCGCCGGTAGCGGGGTTATGGTAATCAATACAAAACAAGGTGGGGAACCGGCAGAAATAAGCAAGGAAATGTCGCCGGGTATATTTACATTGTCGCCCGAAGGCTTTTATATAGCGCGCGAGTTTTATTCGCCGGTGTATGATGTAACTAAGAAATACCCTGCCGAAAACCGTAGCACCATTTACTGGAAACCAAACCTGGTTACAGATGCTGCCGGCAATGCGTCCTTTAATTATTTTAATGATGGCCCTGGCCAATATCGCGTAATAGTTGAAGGAATAGATAATATGGGCAATATAGGCAGGGCCGTTTATAAATATAACGTGCAATAACCTACTTGCTGATAAGGTACGCCTTAGAAAGTACCTGGCTACGCGTATCGCTGTTTATAAATTTTGGCAGTATGTTTTCCTGCGGATAATCAATAAAGGCCTGAATGATCTTAAAATTGGTATGGGCGGTGGTAAGATAATCTACCGATGCCTGGCTGGCGAAAAATAGTGCTTTGCCTGTGGGCTTAAAATCTTTAAAGCCTTCAAGCGGTACAAACTCCACAGGTTTATTGCTATAAAACTGGAACGAGTTGTTAGACATGCGCAGGGTGTAAAGCTTTGCGTTGGCAAACTGTTGCTGGCTTGCATACCTGGCGGCAGGTATTTGCGCGTTATAAGACGCAACAAGCGGGAAGAAAACCGTATTCAAATAAAAATTTGCAAACAGTACAGAGCAGCAGGTAAGCATAAAAATCTTGTAGGCCGTTTCTTTTACTTTTATAGTTATAGCAACGGCTATTAATCCAAAAAGCGCAATAGCTAACATAAACAGCAGGTTAGATGGCGGTTTAGCGTAAACATGTATCGCAACAATAACTATTGGTAAAGCAACGGCAAATAAAAGCAGAACCATCTTGCGGTAAATTGTACCTGCCCTGCTAAGTTGTTTAAAGCAATGGGGCGCCATTATAATGGCAAATAATGGGAAAAGGATGTTGGTATAAAAAGGTAACTGAAACCGGGATAAAGAGAAAAGGATCAGCAACAGTAACGCTCCACTCAGGGTGTAATACTCAGGCAAAGTTGCTTTTTGCCAAACACTTTTAAAGCTTTTGTAAAGCGAGTAATAGAATAACAGGCACCACGGCAAAAATGCCCAAAGCAGGGTATGTACAAAAAAGAATTTATCGCCACCTTTTTTTTGTTGGATAGGCCCGTGGTTTATAAAGCGCCCAAACTGGCTATCCCACAAAAACCACTTTATCCCGCTTACATGTTGCCTGTCGAAAACCGTCTTCTCCGGATGTGCGTCAAACTGCACGTAAAGGGAATAAAGTTCGGGCAGGGTGAACAGAAAAGTAAGAGCATATAGCAGTAACCATTTTGGATAAAACAACTGAAAAAACTTTTTTTGCGCGATGAATTGCCCCAGCAACGCTCCGTAAATAGCTACGATTACAAAGATGCCCTTCGTCATGATTGCGCAAGCTGTAAGCAGGGCTGCCAGCAGCAAATGTTTAGCTATTGGTTTATCATTATATCGGGCTATGTGATAAATGCTGCCAATTATCAATGCTAAAAGGTATGGTTCGGCACGCACATCAATATTTGATAGCAGCAGGTGCTGGGCTGTCGTCAGTATTAAAACGGCTGTAAGGGCTATCTCTTTGGTGTAAAACCTGCGGGTAAATAAGTAGGTATAAAGCAGGCTTAACAAAAGGAAGAGCAATGCCGGCAAGCGATACGCCCAGGCACTAACGCCAAATATTTTAAAGCTTACCAATACTGCCCAAAACGGGAAGTGGGGTTTGTCCAGCCAGTCGGTGTTATAAGTAAAGAGTTGGAGTAAGTCATGCTTGTAAAGCATGTTTTTGGAGATAGAGGCGTAAAGCCCGGGGTCGTCGGTAAAAAAATCGGCGTCGATGCCGATGAAGTTAACCACTAGCGCCAGCAAAAACAGTAAAATGTAAAAGGGCTTGTAATTATTGGCCATTGTAATGGCAAATATAAGTGTAATGGCGGCAAATATTTATGACGCCAAAGGCATAAAAAACCCCCACCTTGCGGCAGGGGCCAAAAACTCACAACAATTGTTTAACCTTTCGGTCAATTCCTAACTGCAATGTGAATTCGGCTTATATAACACGCTGTGTTTATGAAAGTTTTAGTAGTTAGCGGTAATAAGTAATTTTTTAAGATGTTAGGCGTTTATGCGTTATCTTTATCCCCATATAAACTACAATAATACCATCATGAAAAAAACATTTCAACTAAAAGCAGCAGTGCTATTTGCGTTTGCCATGCTGTTTACAGCCGTTACTTTTGCCCAAAACAAACCTGTTGCAAGCCCGCGCGATAGCGTTAGTGCTCAAATTGGTGCAGCTACTATCAGCATCAACTACGGCAGCCCATCGGTAAAAGGCCGTAAAATATATGGTGAATTAGTGCCGATAGATTCAGTTTGGCGCGCCGGTGCAAACGAAGCTACCGTATTTAAAACAAGCAGGGATATTTTAGTACAGGGAAAAAAATTACCTGCTGGCACTTATGGGCTTTTCGCTATTCCCGGCAAATCTACCTGGACGATCGTTTTTAACAAGGTGGCCAAACAATGGGGGGCCTACAAATATAAAAAAGCAGATGATGCTTTGCGGGTGACCGTTAAACCGATTGCTGCAAAAGCTACCGAGCGTTTGGTTTACAAGATCAACAAAAAAGGTTTTAGTTTAACCTGGGACAAGCTAACGGTACCCGTTGCTGTAAAATAAGTTATTGCGATTTTACGTAAAAACCCCGGCCAATTTGACCGGGGTTTTTTATTGCGCTATATAAAAATAAAGCGTAATATTTGCCTGTAGCAATTTTACCCTAAACATGCAAAAACAAAGGCCGGGCAAGGTTTTATTAAGGAGATGGTTAATTGTCCTTAGCCTTATGCTGGCGGTAAACCTGCTGCTTGTTTTTGCCGACCACCCCCAAGCGGTTGAGAAATATTATTCGAAAGGGTTTTACCCGTTCATTTGCCACGTACTGCACCCGGTTTTTAATCTGTTTCCCTTTAGTGTTGGCGACCTCATATACCTGTTTGTGATAGGCTACCTGGTTTATGCGCTGATCCGGCTAATTGTACTCTGCATCAAAAAAAAGTTTATGCACGCCGGTATTTTTGCAGCTGGCATTGTAATAGCAGTGATGGCAGGCATATTGATGTTTTACTCGTTTTGGGGACTTAACTACTTCCGTCCATCGGCAGGGGAGCGGCTTAATCTTCGCGATAGCACTTATACCAAAGCCGAATTGCAAAGAGTTACCACTATACTGATAGATAGCGCTAACGCTGCCCGTGCAAGGGTTACAGCGGCAGATCTGAAACAGGGCAACGATTCTATTTATAGCATTGCAAACAAAGCGGTTATCAAACTATCGAACACCAATGCCCAATACTATACTTACAGCCCTAAAATAAAACCATCGCTATTAACAGGACTGCTAAATTATATTGGTACATCCGGCTACTATAACCCGTTTACAGGCGAGGCGCAAATGAACTACCAGATGCCGGTGGTTAACCGGCCGTTTGTGGCCAGCCACGAGATGTCTCACCAAATGGGTTACGGGCCCGAGGATGAAGCAAACTTCGTTGGCTTTATAGCGGCAACAGGTTCTAACGACAGACTGCTAAGATACTCGGCCTATAACCTCGCGGTTAACGAGTTTATGCACACTGTGCGTTATACGGATACCGTTGTGTTTAAACAATTAAAAATCAAAATATCCCCGCAGGTACTGGCGGATTTTAAAGAAGAGCGCCTTTATTGGCTATCGTATCAAAGCAAAATAAACACCATTACCAGTGTTTTTTACGACAACTTTTTAAAGGCCAACAACCAACCCCAAGGGCTGGATACCTATAACCGAATGGTGTTATTAGTCCTCGCAACATATAAGGGTAAGAAAGTGGCGTCCCGATAGCTATAGGGATTGTTGGAAAACTAATCGGTGAAATTAATCTTAATCTAACTGCTGTAAGCGCAATTGATGTAAACAAAAAAATGCGTTCCGTATCTCACCCCGGAACGCACTACAACATCATTCAAATAATGTTGATCAACTAAACCTCAGATAACATGTTTAAAAATTACCCAAGCTCTTTATAGCAAAGCCATTGCGGCTGCATATTTCCTAATATATTCTGTCTGTGTAAGTTACACTACAAAAAGTGTTCCCAAGCACACTAAGTGTCAAATATACACAATGAACGAATGGGATAAAAGCTTATTATAGTAAAAGACTGTTTAAACACATAAAAGTTACAAAACTGTGAAAAATACAGTTCTGAAGTAATACGGGGGGCTAAACACATCTGCAACAGATGAAATGAATTTTGTTTAAAAAATTGACCTTTTGCGCTAACGGGCCAAATGTGTTTAATGGGTGATGCCCTTTAAAGTATACAACCATAAGTAATTACAAAAAATGGTTAGGGAATGTGAGTTTACCGGCTATTCCTAAAAGCGATAGGCGCGGCAGTACCGAAAACAAGGCCAGGTAGTGGTTCATCAAAAAGAATTTATAGGTTATTAATCAAAAATCCCCGGCATTCGCCAGGGATAATTATTATAATTTCTAAATCCACTTCCATACCATAGCGGGGTCAATACGCTTTTGTACAGCGGTTGCCTACAAAATCAGGTTTAATATTAAGCGGTTAACTCTTCATAAGCGGCGGTAAGGCCACGTTGGATGCCATCGCCCTGCCAGTCGGTAACGCCGGGGATAGCCGTTGCGGCCAGGATCTGTTCTTTGGTTTTACCTGCTTTTATGCTGCCATCAACAAAGGCCACAAGCCTTTCCATATAGTTTTGCATAGCCTTAAGGTCGGCCATGGTGCCGGTAACTTTTGTAGGGTCAAAAGCGTGGCCATAAACAAATAGAGTATCCTTGTTAAATTGTTTTTGTGCCTGCTCAAGCGCTACGGGCCAATGCTTGCATGATGCGCCCGCACTGCGGTCGATATAAGGGTACAAGCGGTTAAACACCTGGTCGCCGCAATGCACAATGTTGGCGTTTTCGAAATGTATAAAGCTATCGCCATTGGTGTGGCCCGCGCCAAAATAATGCGCGGTGATGTGTTCGTCGCCAACTTTTACTTTCCATTTATCTGTAAAGGTGGTATCGGGGTAAAGCTGTTTATCTTCCGACTTTTGTTTAACGGCGGCGGCCTTTTGGTTAATGAGCGAGTTGGCGTGCGCAGCCACGTTTTTTACCGTGCCTTTAAAAGAGATATTGCCGCTGGTATGGTCGCCGTGGTGGTGGGTGTTTATCAGCCATTGAAAAGGCTGGTCCGATTTTTTCTTCAGCTCGGCTATCAAATGGCTCGCTGGTTCCGGGAACTCGGCATCAATACAAACAACACCTTCCTTATTCACCATCCAAATAATAGTACCTCCCTGCTCTGTAAAAATACCCACGTTGTTGCGCAAAGCGGTTAATTTATACTCGGGTGCTGTAAGTATGGATGCAATGCTTTTGTTGTTTAAAAAAGCCAATGCCCCTGCTGTTAAAGCTGTATTTCTTAAAAATTTGCGGCGTTCCATAGATAAAAGAATAGAGATTAGATAAAATTGAGTTCAGTTAAAGTTACGTTTTATTAGGCGAATAGTAAATAGCTAACTGATCATTAAATCCATTTCTATTTACCATCACCCATTAGTTATCAACTTATTAATACTGATGAAACGCCTGTGATACAAACTCCAGCACATTGGGTAACGATGCCCGCCAGTACGTCCAGTTATGGGCGCCATCCCTAACACGGTACTCGTGCGGGATATTGTTTTTACGCATCAGGTTATGCACCAATCCGTTGCCTTCGTATAAAAAGTCGTCGTCGCCAACATCCATAAACCAGCGCACGTCCTTCTTTTTAGCGTCGGGTATGGCGTTCATCAATTGTGATACGCTGTATTTGTTATAATAGTTGCTTATCGCGGTATCTGTAACCTGCGGATACTCTTCTTTGCAATAACCTTTGGCCTCATCCAAATTCCAGAAACCGGTAGCGGCACTCAATGGGCATGCCGACGAGAAAAGTTCGGGATGGTGCAGCGCGTAAATAAAACTGCCTTCGCCACCCATGCTTAAACCGGCAATGGCGCGGTAATGCTTCTCCGCTTTTATCTTGTACTTTTTCTCTACAAAAGGCATCAACTCGGTAAAAAAGAAATTCTCATAATTCCAGTCGCCTTTAACATTGTTAAAATAGCCCCTGTGGCCGGTGTTGGCATCGGGCATAATAATGATCATGGGCGTAGCCACGCCATCGCGGATAGCCTTATCTGTAATGCTAAGCACCTCACCAAACTGCACCCAGCCTGTTTGGTCGTCGCCTGCGCCATGCAACAGGTAAAGCACCGGGTAAGTGCGTCCACTGGTTTCATAATCTGGTGGCAGGTAAATGGCATACTTGCGTTCGCTTTTCAGGATCTTGCTGTTAAGGGTTAAGTTATCATATACTTTACCCGTTTGTGCAAACAGCGCTACAGGGCAAAGCAGTAGTAATAAAATAGCTAATTTTTTCATAAAGGTGTAATTGTAATTAAGCAACAAGGGTTATTGCTTTGGCTAAAATTAGTGATAAATATCAATGTCTGAACCGGGATCAAACAGATTTTAAAGATTAACAGGATTTGTTTTCATGGCGGGGCGGATGGCTTTTATCCCTAACACAAATCTCAAATCCGGTATCTCAAATCTCACATCTAAAATCTAACTTTGCGCCGCATGCAACAACCCAATCCGGATCAATACAAATGGCTGTACTGCTTTATAGGGCTGGCGGTACTGCTTAATTTTACCGGGTTGTTTATTCCTATTCTGGCGCCCGATGGCACGCTTTACGCGGTCATAGCCAAAACCATGGTACAGCGTAACGACTATATTAACATCATCGTAAATAACACTGACTGGCTGGATAAACCGCATTTCCCATTTTGGGTGGCTGCCCTGTCGTTAAAGGTATTTGGCATAAACACCTGGGCGTATAAACTGCCCGGTATATTGTTTATGCTGATGGGGGCTTGGTACACTTACTTGTTAGCCAAGCAACTTTATACTAAGCAGATAGCGCTATGGGCGGTGTTGATATTGCTTACCTCGCAGCACATCATACTATCCAACAACGATGTACGTGCCGAGCCTTACCTTACGGGATTGATAATCGCATCGGTATATTATTTTTACATCGCGTATACCCAAAATAAGTTTTGGCAACTGGTGTTGGGCGCCTTGTTCGCCGCCTGCGCCATCATGACTAAAGGAATGTTTGCATTGGTGCCGATAGGCGGCGCCATAGTATGCCACCTTGCTATCACCAAACAATGGAAACAGCTTTTTAACCTGCGCTGGCTGCTTGCCGCGGTGTTGATATTGGTGTTTGTCCTGCCAGAGATCTATTGCCTGTATGTACAATTCGACAGCCACCCCGAGAAGCTTGTTTTTGATACGCATAACGTATCGGGTATCAAATTCTTTTTTTGGGACAGCCAGTTTGGGCGCTTTTTTAATACCGGCCCTATTAAAGGCCACGGGGACCCTTCCTTTTTTATACATACTACGTTATGGGCATTTTTGCCATGGTCGCTAATATTATTCGCGGCTATTTGGCATTTTATTAAAACAGGCATTAAAGATGTGCAAAAGCGCGAGTGGCTTTGCATTAGCGGGGCTATGTTAACCTTCCTGTTGTTCTCGGCATCAAAGTTTCAGTTACCGCATTATTTGAATATCGTTTTCCCGTTCTTCGCTATCATTACGGCGCAGTACCTGGTTGGATTGAGATCAGAGAGTAGCATTAAAGCCATCCGTATTATGCAAATGGGGTTGGTTGTATTGCTTTTATTGATAATTGCCACCCTGCACTACTTTTTTAAACCACAGGAGTTTAGGTGGGATATCGGCATAACGGTCTTAATTTGGCTGGCAATGCTGTTGATAATACCCGGCAATTTTAGCGATACCGATTTCAGGCAAACGGCATTCCGAACAGTTATCATCGCCTTTGTGGTGAACCTGTATTTGAACATGGCTTTTTACCCGTCGCTGTTAAAATACCAGGCCGGGAGCGAGGCGGCGTTTTGGATAAATGATAATAATAAGGAAGGCCTCCCTGTTGCACGCAGTTTTGAATTTGCCTCCTTTCCGATGGAGTTTTATTTGAAGCAACCTATAGTGGAGTTAAATGAAGATGGCAGCGGGCATTTACCAGCGACACCGTTCATATTCTACGGCCCTGCAGAAACAGCGGCGTCATTTGCCGCAAAAGGTTATAAAGTAACCACGCTGGCTAAATTCGAACGTTTCCATATCTCTAAACTAAAGCCCGCCTTTTTAAACAAGGCCACCCGCGATAAACAGGTAGCGCAAATGGAAGTAGTGCGAATTTCTAAATAATCCTGCCCATCACCGGGTCCGAGAAGCTGGAATGGCCGGTTTCTACCCTGCCTGCATAACGTTTCTCAAACTCAGCAAAGCCTTTTACTTTCACGGTAAAATCATACCATCCGTGGTTTTTGCTTAGATCCAGTTTTATCGTTTGCGCCGCGAAACTTTCCTGTTGGATGGTCAATTGTTTTGTGCCTGTTTTGTAGGCGTTATCTACCACCTCAACGGTTAGCGGCACGTTTGTGCCAATAAGCCAAAAAGTAAGGTCGACGTTACCGTTTAGCTTTTTACCCGCCGTTTGGTAAGCGAATTGCACACCTATACCCGGGTCTTTAAAGTTGCCTTTATAAGCACGGTAAAAGCCGTTAGGGCCATAAGTGCGCAGGTAGTAATTGCTGCCCTTAAATTCATTTAGCGGCCAGGAGTCGGTAAGGGTGTCACCTGCTTTGGCAGCATAACTCCAGGTGCGCACGGCTTCCATTTTCTGCGGATCGTTAAAGGAAGCATATTTACCTGGTGCGTACACGTTAAACGGCGCACCAATGGCTTTATCGCCAAAAGCCGTATTACCTGCTTTAAATTTTATCTCGAATGCGGTTTTGTCTTCGTTCAATTGTCCATCCGCATAAAGCTCGTAAGGCAAGGCGCATGATGGTTTTATGCCGGGTTCCTGCTTGGGCATATATGGCGATGATGCAGGATGTTTCTTAATAACAGCTATCTCATCTGCCGAAAGGTTTTTATACCCCGAAGGCAGTTTTTTAAACTGTGCCTTGTGGATGCCTTCTACAAACTCATTCTTTTTTAGCGGCGCAGGGGCGGCAAACTTTTCACCGTGGTAGGCACGGAATACCGAGGTAAGGTCGCCGCAAATGGTGCGGCGCCAATCGCTGATGTTGTGCTCCTTTATTTTTTTACCTGTTTTTTTGGTAAGAAAGGTTTCTAAAAATTGTAGTGACGAAGTGTGGTCAAATACTTCCGAGTTTACATATCCGCCACGGCTCCACGGCGACGCAATAACCATAGGAACCCGGTAGCCCAGGCCAATGGCATTTTCACGGTCGTAATTATTAGGGAAACCTTTGCGTTCCTGCTCCTGCTCAAGGGTTACAAATTCAACGCGCGTATCAATGCCGTCAGATACCTTTCCTGTTCCCTTTTTGTGCGAATGGGGGGCAGTAAAAGGTGGAATATGGTCAAAATATCCGTCGTTTTCATCGTAGGTAAGAATGAAGATCGTCTTCTTCCAAACATCCGGGTTTTTGGTAAGGATGTCCAAAACCTCTGATGTGTACCAGGCACCATACCAGGGTGCGCCGGGGTGGTCAGAGAAATTTTCGCCGGCGGTTAACCACGATACGGTGGGTAAGTTGCCTGTTTTTACATCCTGCCTAAACTGGTAAAGTACATCTCCTTTTGGCACCAGCATTTCGCGTTCGGTGCCGTTATCGTTGTATTTTAGTGTAGTTAATTTGTGGTAATCGGGGTCGGCTTTGTTGGTTGTAAAAGCTTTTAAGTGCAGGTTTTTTTCTTTAGCGCTCAGTTTATCAAACGCGCCAGGCTCTAAAATAGCCTTGTTGTTATTTATGCTATCCAGTGCCTCTTTTAGTTGCTTAAGCTGCTTTTTTAGCTTGGCAGGGCTTGCATCGCCGGTAGGCAAACCATCTATTTTAGCCTGTGTTTCGGCAATTTCTTTCGGTAATACAGTAAGCTGTTTTTTTAGATAAGCAATATGTTTATCGTGCAGCTTAACGTTGTATTGTTTAAAAAACTCCAGGTTGTTATCGGTAAAGTTTGATAGCCAGGAGTCCTCTTCCCCTTCAAAACCCACGCCTACCGAGATCTCGTTCTGGTAACATTTCCATGAAATGCCGGCATCTTCCAATCGCTCGGGGAAGGTGGTCCAGTTATGCGATTCAAAGTCCGAATCCTCGTTCCACACATTAGGGCGCGAGTTTTCACTCTGTTCCTTACGGATGGTGCCCGTCCAAAAAAAGTGTCGGTTGGGGGTTGTGCCGGTTAACGATGAGCAAAAATTTTGGTCGCATACCGTAAAGGCATCAGCCAAAGCATAGTTAAAAGGCAAGTCGGCACGGTTGTGATAACCGAGCGTTAAAGGCATATTTTTATAGTCTTTATTACCCGATTGCTTTTCCATTAGCCATTGGTCAAACTTGCCATCGTTGCGGGCATTTACCTGGTTGTTCCAGCTATGCGGCAACGAACTCATCCAGGTAGAGCGGGTGTTTTTTATATCGAGATGGAACGGCGCATAAGTTTCGCCTTTAGCGTTAGATTGTAGCCAAACCGGGTTTTTGTTAGGCAGATCAATAGCACGTGGGTCATTAAATCCCCTAACCCCTTTAAGTGAGCCAAAGCAATGGTCGAACGAGCGGTTCTCCTGCATTAAAAAAACAATATGCTCAGCATCTGCCCAGGTAGTGCCCGGCAACGGGTTTATTGCCATTGCTTTTAGGATAGAGGCGGGGAGTATATTTGCTAAACCGGCGGTACCGGCAAGCATGGCTGCTTTTTTAAGGAAATCTCTGCGTGTATCTGGCATCGTAATAAATTATTTACCGCTTCAAATATCTGTACTGTTTAGTAACGGTAGTATTATGTTATTGTAAAATCAACGTGTAAAGCAAAAGCGCTTCGCCTCCCGGTGGGGTTACTGTGCCAGTTAAGGTAAATCCGCACCTCTCCAATAAACGCCGCGATCGCAAATTAGTGTCGGTAGTAGTGGCATATAGTTTATCTATAGGGTAATGCCCGTTTATGTAAGCTAAGGAAGCTGTGCAAGCTTCATAGGCAAGCCCGCGGCCCTCATAACCCGGCATAAAGGCAAAGCCAAGGTCGGGGCGGTCAAGGTAGTCGCGTTTAAACAGGCCGCACATGCCAATGGGTACTCCGCCCTCATTTAGTTCTACCATCCAAGGGCCAAAACCGTGCTGGGCATAAATAGCCGTAGGGCCGTTAAGCAAGTAATTAACGGCATCTGTTTGGGTGTTTATGTTGCGGTCGCCGATGAATTGTTTCCATGTAGGGGTATTAAGCAGCTCAAAGATAAAACCGGCATCGTTAAGCGTGAAACGGCGCAGGTTAACATTGGTGGATGGGATCAAAATAGCGCTCATAAATTACTAAGCTATGAATTTTACCGAAAGCTATTGGCACCGCTTGCTTTTACGCCAAACATTTGCTTACTTGTATTATCGTTGTAACCCCCGTTTACCTTACCAGATGCCTATGAAAAAGTACTGCCTTACCCTCAATTTGAAAGACGACGAAGACCTTATTGCCCAATACGAAGAGCACCACAAAGCGGTTTGGCCCGAAATTTTGGACAGTATTACCGCGTCGGGCATTACCAATATGGAGATCTACAGGCTGGGAACAAAGCTGGTGATGATCGTGGAGGCTAACGCCGGGTTTAGCTTTTCTAAAAAAGCTGCAATGGATGCGGGCAACGCCAAAGTGCAGGAGTGGGAAGACCTGATGTGGAAGTACCAGCAACCTGTAAAGGGCGCGTTTGCCGGCGAGAAATGGGTGCTGATGGATAAGATATTTCAGCTATAAATTATGGTTATGAAGAAGAGACTACTTGCAATATGCTTGTTTGTTGCTATCGCGATAAATGCATCGGCACAAAACACTTATACGCCAACAGCCGAAAATCTTGCCCAAAGGAAGAAATTCCAGGATATGAAATTCGGGCTGTTTATTCACTGGGGAATCTATAGTATTTTGGGCGATGGTGAGTGGGTGATGCATAACAAAAACATCCCCTACGATAGTTATAAAAGGCTTGCAGGTTTTTTTAATCCGCAGGAATTTAACGCTAAGGAATGGGTGGCTTTTGCCAAACAGGCGGGGATGAAATACATCACCATTACATCGCGCCACCACGATGGGTTCAGCATGTTCGGCACCAAAATGTCGCCTTATAATATTGTGGATGCCACGCCTTACCACCAAGACCCGCTGATGGAGCTGGCAAAGGAATGCGAGAAGGAAGGCATCGAGCTGCACTTTTATTATTCGTTGCTTGACTGGGGCCGGCCCGATTACGCCTTTGGCAGCCCGATAGTTAACGGGAAACCCACAAAAGGAAATTGGGACAGCTACATTAAATTCATGAAAGACCAGCTAACCGAATTGATAACTAAATACCCCGGCGTAAAAGGCATTTGGTTTGATGGCGATTGGGAACGCACCAAAGTAAATTGGCATTATAAGGAGATCTACGGGCTGATACACAAACTGAATCCAGCCATAATGATAGGTAACAACCACCACGTTGCAGTGAAGGATGGTGAGGACTTCCAGATGTTTGAGAAGGACCTGCCGGGTGGAAATACCACCGGCTTTGCACCAGATCAATCCATAGGCAAGCTGCCGTTGGAAACCTGCGAAACCATTAATAACAGTTGGGGCTTTAGCATCACTGATCGCAGCTTTAAATCTTCTAAACAGATCATCCATTACCTGGTGGGCGATGCCGGGCGCAACGCCAACTTTTTGCTGAATATCGGCCCGATGCCAAACGGAAAGATCCAACCGGAGTTTACCGATACCCTCGCTATTGTTGGGGCCTGGATAAAAAAGAATGGCGAAAGTATTTACGGCACCCGCGGCAGCTACATGCCACCGCAGCCCTGGGGCGTAGTTACAGTTAAAGATAAAACGATGTATGCCCACATAACTTCGCCACAGGGCGAGGGCTATATATTTATCCCGCAACTAAAAGAGAAGATAAGTAAAGCCGTTTTGTTAGCCGACGGAAGCGAGGTTAAATTTAAACAACAGCCCGAAGGCTTGTTTATTTATACTAAGGGGTTGGCAATGGATGGTGTAGATACGATTATAAAACTGACGGTTAACTAAGCATGAAACAATTGGTTGAGCCCGCAAACCGCGAAGCATTGCATCAAATGTTGCAGAAACTGGATGCAGATGCCAAACCCATTTGGGGCAACATGGTGCCGCAGCAAATGGTAGAGCACATGATAGATCAGGTACGGTACACCAACGGGAAACTCACGTTTGTTTTTGATGTGCCCGAAGATGAGGCTAAACAGGCGAAGCAAAAGTGGATCTATACCGATGCGCAGATCCCACGTAATTTAATATTAGGCTCTTTGCCCGCCGTAAACGAATATCCCAACTTGCAAACCGCAGTATCCCAACTAATGCAGGAGCTAAAAGACTTTGATAAGTATTTTGAACCCGCCGGTATTTTGGTAAACCACGGAGGATACGGTGCTATGGATTATGATGAGTGGCTGATATGGCATGGTAAACACATGGCGCATCACTTAACGCAGTTTGGGCTGCTCTAAACTATTGTTTATTTCGAATTTTTCAGAGTTAGATAATTTTCAAGGTTTCCAGCTAATTTTTTTTCAAATTATTTATTTGCTATGCATGCATAATAAATTTATCTTGCTGCGTTTAAAGATGATATTTATACCAAATACCGTTTTGGTGTTGATTTAGGCGCTTTTTAAGGTGCTGTTATTAGACAAATTAATACTTAGTTTTACTGCCAACCAATTATAAATCTACTTTTTTTACATGGAACATTTGTTAACCGATAGCCCCGCTGGCTACGATTTTAGTGTAAGCGACAATCAAAAAATGATAGGCCAAATGGCCAAAGATTTTGCTGAAAAGCACATCCGCCCAAATGTAATGCAGTGGGACGAAGAGCAGCATTTCCCGCTGGAGTTGTTTAAACAACTTGGCGAACAAGGTATGATGGGCGTGCTTGTTCCTGAAGAATTTGGCGGCTCGGGCCTCGGTTATGCCGAGTATGTTACCACCATAGTAGAGATAGCAAAGGTTTGCGGGTCGATAGGCCTATCGGTTGCGGCGCATAATTCGCTTTGTACCGGCCACATTTTGGCGTTTGCCAATGATGAGCAAAAACACCGCTGGTTACCAAAACTGGCAACTGCCGAGTGGCTTGGTGCCTGGGGATTAACTGAAGCCAATACCGGCAGCGATGCTATGCGTATGGCTACAACCGCGGTGTTAGATGGCGACCATTACGTAGTGAACGGTTCTAAAAACTGGATCACACACGGTAAAAGCGGTGATATTGCGGTAGTAATGGTACGCACCGGCGAAAAAGGTGATAGTAAAGGGATTTCTGCCCTGGTGATAGAGCGCGGTACGCCGGGCTTTAGTGCCGGTAAAAAAGAAAATAAACTGGGCATGCGTGCATCAGAAACCACCGAAATGATATTTGACAATTGCCGCGTACCTAAAGGAAATTTACTTGGCGTAGAGGGTGAAGGCTTTAAACAAGCCATGAAGGTATTGGATGGTGGCCGCATCTCTATAGCGGCATTATCTTTAGGCATAGCTAAAGGCGCTTTTGAAGCTGCTGTTGCTTATTCTAAAGAGCGCCACCAGTTTGGCCAACCTATTAGCAATTTCCAGGGGATATCGTTTAAACTGGCTGATATGGCTACCGAGATAGAAGCTTCCGAATTGCTAATTATGCAAGCCGCTGACCTGAAGAACCGCCATTTGCCTGTTACCAAGCAATCTGCCATGGCTAAATATTTTGCATCAGAGGTTGCGGTGCGTTGCGCTAACGAGGCTGTACAGATCTTTGGCGGATACGGCTACACGAAGGATTTCCCCGTAGAGAAATTTTACCGCGATGCCAAGCTGTGTACCATAGGCGAGGGGACATCAGAGATACAAAAAATAGTGATCAGCAGGGAAGTGTTGAAATAGAGTTAGTTAAAGCTACGCGCCAATAATTAAAACAAATTAGTACCAAGCGGTATTGTATGTGAAACACATAACTATGAAAAAGAAAATATTTGGCCTTTTATTAGTTGCTGCGCTAGGCGCAATACTGGGCACAGGCTGCGGAAGCCTTCCACGACATTCAGCACCGCCAAAACCGCCCGGAGCACCGCGGTAATACTTACCAAGCGGCCCTGGGGGCATGGGCGAACGCCCTAAAGCAGGTATGGCTTAAGCTAAACCTGCTTTTTTTTATCCCGAATTTTTAAGTCAGCGTATGTTAAATAAAAAAGAGCAGGATTGGCCTTGCGCTATACCTGCTCTCATAAATTTTTAATTAACTAATAACTGACAGTTTGATTAAATCTGTTAGTTGAAACAAATATATAAATTATCTTATTAATATAATTTATATCCTACAACTTAAAATGGATAATTTATCCCAATATTGCAATTCGTTTACAATCTGCTGATGATTAGCCGGTTACTGGGTAACTTTCACCGGGATAGGCGTAACATAGTAAAATGCGCTGCGATCAACATTTTTGATATTTACATCCATCGTTTCGTTCATGCTATTAATATTTACGTTGATGCTGCCATCGGCGTTAGCGGGGAGGGTAACATACTTTTTGGTATCGGCCATGGCGGGGGTAATGCTGCTTTTAACCAGGTTAAGGGTTAGGGCAACTGCGATAATGGTTAGGATAACTTTGGTGTAAAGGTCTGTCTTCATGTTATTTGGTTTATAGGTTCAATATAGATAAACCGAAATAACAATACAAAACAAAAAAATCCTTCCCGGTTACGGGAAGGATTGGAGCGAAAGACGAGATTCGAACTCGCGACCCCGACCTTGGCAAGGTCGTGCTCTACCAACTGAGCTACTTTCGCGTTGGGGTGGCAAAAGTATAATTTTAGTTTAAATGGCAAAAAAATATTTTGAAATAGTTGGAAGCCATGAAACCTAAACCCGATTGCAGCGGATACCGGCCCAGTGCCTAAGGCATATGCCGTATAAGCGGAAAGCGGGGCTGGCGGGAGATAGCATTACCAACAAATGCTTTTTAATTATGGCGGAAATGTTCACGTTCACGGCCGTGAACGCACGCAAATATTTATAAATAGCTGATAATAAGCAGTTTCGTAAAACACAACTACTGACAAAATATCGCCACCATTATATATGATATAATTACTATACCAGATCGGACTTAATTAAAGGGGAATTAAACGGGGCGTGACTCTACTGTTCAGTAAAAATTCCAGCATTACAGGTACCACGATAAAGGCAATGAACCTCAAATAAAATTTGTACTCATCAGTTTGGTAGGCGTTGTGCAGGCTAATGGCAATAAAAGACAAAGCTGTAAAAATGCCTGCTAATACTAACAAGCCGCCTTCGAGCATTGGCTGAAGAAACAAATTATATGCATTGCACCATAACAAGCAGTAAATTAAATAAAAAAACACCGAAAAAGGATGTTGCTTTACGCTTTGCCAGGCTGCTTTCATGCTTATTTTAGTATTGATACCACAACTTGAAAAAGGTAACCTACAGGCGAATTACTGAACTCTGCTATTATCTCGCACGCTAAGTTGAAAGCTTAATTACTATAGCCCCGGCTACTTGGCACACTCAATCAATCAGTTACTGAAAAAACTTTTCGCCCAAGCCCTTGAAAATCAAAAAATAGTGTCTACCTTTGCAGTCCTTAAAATAAGGATAAAACAGTAAATACAAAAAAGGAAAAATGCCTACTATTCAGCAATTAGTTAGAAAAGGTAGAGTAGCTATGGTTGACAAGAGTAAGTCACCAGCGTTGGACAGCTGTCCACAGCGAAGAGGAGTATGCACACGTGTGTACACCACTACCCCTAAAAAACCAAACTCAGCAATGCGTAAAGTTGCACGTGTGCGCCTTACAAATGGTAAAGAAGTTAACGCCTACATCCCTGGTGAAGGCCACAACTTACAGGAACACTCTATTGTACTGATCCGCGGTGGTCGTGTTAAAGATTTACCTGGTGTACGTTATCACATCATCCGTGGTGCGTTAGATACATCTGGTGTTGCGGGCCGTAACCAGCGCCGCTCTAAATACGGAACTAAACGCCCTAAACCAGGACAGGCAGCTGCCCCGGCAAAAGGTGCACCTAAGAAAAAGAAATAATTAAAGGAGGATAGTAACAATGAGAAAATCAAAACCGAAAAAAAGAATCCTTCTTCCTGATCCAAAATTTAACGAAGTATTGGTAACCAGGTTTGTAAATAACATGATGTTTGATGGTAAAAAATCTACCGCTTACACCATATTTTATAATGCAATTGATATTGTTGAAAAGAAAACAAGCGAAAACGGCTTAGACAGCTGGAAAAAAGCTTTGAACAATGTAATGCCTGCTGTAGAAGTAAAAAGCCGCCGTGTTGGTGGTGCTAACTTCCAGGTACCTACAGAAGTTCGCCCGGAGCGTAAAGTTGCCTTGGGTATGAAATGGTTGATCAGCTATGCTCGTCGCCGTGGTGAAAAAACCATGATGGAGAAGTTAGCGGGCGAGATCATATCTGCTGCTAAAGGTGAAGGTGCTGCCGTGAAGAAGAAAGAAGATACGCATAAAATGGCTGAAGCCAACAAAGCGTTCTCTCACTTTAGATTCTAAATAAAATAATTAGTGCGGGAGTAGGGTGCGAGGAGTGGATTAAAACGCTCTGAATACCCCGCTCCCGCACTTAATAAAAAAGAATATGTCAAGAGATCTAAGATATACAAGAAACATAGGTATTGCCGCTCACATTGATGCCGGTAAAACCACTACTACAGAGCGTATTCTGTATTACTCGGGTGTTAGCCATAAAATTGGCGAAGTACACGAGGGTGCAGCTACAATGGACTGGATGGCGCAGGAGCAGGAACGTGGTATTACCATTACATCTGCTGCTACTACTATCGACTGGAAATACAGGGACCAGAAATACCACATCAACATTATTGATACCCCGGGCCACGTGGATTTTACCGTTGAGGTAAACCGTAGCTTACGTGTATTAGATGGTTTGGTTTTCTTGTTTAGTGCAGTTGATGGTGTTGAGCCACAATCAGAAACCAACTGGAGGCTTGCTAACAACTATAACGTTGCCCGTATAGGTTTCGTTAACAAGATGGACCGTAGCGGTGCCGATTTCTTGAATGTTGTTAAACAGGTAAAAACTATGTTAGGCAGCAACGCTGTTCCGCTTCAGTTGCCAATTGGCGCAGAAGAGAACTTTAAAGGTGTTGTTGATTTAATTAACTGGAGAGGTATTGTTTGGAATGAGGCCGATAAAGGTATGACCTTTACCGAAGTGCCTATCCCTGAGGATATGATCGAGGAAGCTACCGAGTGGAGAGAGAAATTATTGGAATCAGTTGCTGATTACGATGAGAGCCTGATGGAGAAATTCTTTGAGGATCCTGCTTCTATCACCGAGCGCGAAATTTTAGATGCATTGCGTAAAGCAGTGTTAGATGCTAAAATTGTGCCTATGGTGTGTGGTTCATCTTTCAAAAACAAAGGTGTACAAACCATGCTTGATTATGTGATGGAATTACTTCCGTCACCTATGGATGTTGATGGTATTGTTGGTACTAACCCTGATACTGGCGAAGAAATTATCCGTCAGCCATCAGAAAAAGAACCATTTGCAGCTTTGGCGTTTAAAATCGCGACGGATCCTTTCGTAGGCCGTTTGTGTTTCATCCGCGTTTACTCTGGTAACTTAGAGGCCGGTTCTTATGTACATAACATGCGTTCTGATAACAAAGAGCGTATCTCCCGTATATTCCAGATGCACGCTAACAAGCAAAACCCTATACCTAATGTAGGTGCAGGTGATATTGCAGCGGTAGTAGGCTTTAAGGATATCAAAACAGGTGATACACTTTGTGATGAGAAATTCCCTATCATTCTGGAGTCGATGAACTTCCCTGAGCCGGTTATCGGTTTAGCTATCGAGCCTAAAACTCAGGCTGATGTTGATAAATTGGGTATGGCTTTAGGTAAATTATCTGAAGAAGATCCAACCTTCCACGTTAAATCTGACGAAGAAACCGGCCAAACCGTAATTAGCGGTATGGGTGAGCTTCACTTAGATATCATCATGGACCGTCTTAAACGTGAGTTTAAGGTAGAGGTTAACCAGGGTGCGCCACAAGTTGCTTTCAAAGAGGCTATCACAGGTACTACACAGCACCGCGAAACTTACAAGAAACAAACTGGTGGCCGTGGTAAATTTGCCGATATCCAGGTTATTATATCACCAAACGATGAAGGTAAAGAAGGTTTAACTTTCGTTAACGAGATCTCTGGTGGTTCTATCCCTCGTGAGTTTATCCCATCTGTTGAAAAAGGCTTCGCGGCTTCATTGGCAAATGGTGTGTTGGCAGGTTACCCGCTTACAGGTTTAAAAGTTCGTTTAATTGATGGTTCGTTCCACGCAGTCGATTCAGATGCGCTATCTTTCGAGTTAGCTGCTAAGATCGCTTACCGTGAAGCGTTGCCAAAATGTAAACCGGTATTGCTTGAGCCGATCATGAAGATCGAGATCTTAACCCCTGAAGAAAACATGGGTGATGTTATCGGTGATATGAACCGTCGTCGTGGCCAACTGTTAGGTATGGATAGCCGCGCAGGTGCACAGGTAATTAAAGCTACTGTACCACTTTCAGAAATGTTTGGTTACGTAACCCAGTTGCGTACTATTACATCTGGCCGTGCTACTTCAACCATGGAGTTTGATCACTATGCTGAAGCACCACGTAACGTACAGGAAGAAATAGTTGCTAAAGCAAGAGGCAAAAAAGCTGCTGCAAACGCATAAATATTGATTTGAAGATGAGGCAATTTGAAGATTTGAAAATGATCTTCAAATTATCAAATCTTCAAATTTTCAAATAAACCAATCACCCTAATAAATAGCTCTTAGGGTGGTTTAAATCAAAAACAAAATGAGCCAAAGAATCAGGATCAAATTAAAATCGTACGATTACAACTTGGTTGATAAATCAGCCGAGAAGATCGTTAAAACAGTAAAGCCAACAGGCGCTGTAGTTAGCGGACCACTTCCGTTACCAACCGAAAAGAAAATTTTCACTGTTTTGCGTTCTCCGCACGTTAACAAAAAAGCACGTGAGCAATTCCAATTATGTTCTTACAAACGTTTATTGGATATCTACAGTTCAAACTCAAAAACTGTAGATGCGCTAATGAAGCTTGAATTGCCAAGCGGTGTTGAAGTTGAGATCAAAGTATAACCGTACCGGAAGATCTATAGAAAAATTAAAAGTCAGGATACAAAGATCAGGACTTGAGATAATATTTTGAAAGTCATCAGTTTTACAACTGATGGCTTTTTTAGTTTTCCTAATTTTGATTAATTAATAGAACCAGTGACTACCAAACTGTTTCTTATATTTGAATTCAATAAGGAAAAGATTATGCCCGAAAATGTTAAACTTAAATCCTTCACTATTAAGGGATATAAAAGTATAAAAGTCATAGAAGAATTCGAACCACATGCATTAAATATTCTTATAGGTCCTAATGGCGCGGGGAAGAGTAATTTTATATCTTTTTTTAAATTTCTGAGTTGGATGTTGAACTCTGACGGAAAGTTGCAAGAATATATCTCATACCTTGGAGGTGCTAACGATATATTACATGACGGCGCAGATGTAACAAAATCTATTGAAGCGAAGATATGTATAGAAACTGTTACAGGAACAAATGAATATGCTTTTAGTCTAATGTTTGCTAAGCCTGATAGATTGGTTTTTAGAGAAGAGAAATATAGATTTTCTGCCAAAAGAATCAAAGGAGAGTCAACGTGGAGTTCGTGTGGGATTGGCCATGTAGAGGCTCAACTACCAGCGGTTAATAATGCTACATCTAAAACCATATTGAATTTATTAAGAAAGTTGATAGTTTATCAATTTCACAACACCAGCGATACCGCACCCATGCGTTTGAAATGGAGTATTGCCGATGGCCGGTGGTTAAAACAAAACGGCGAAAATTTAGGTAGTTTTTTATACCATCTTCAACGAGATGAACAGCCCTATTATTTCAGGATAATTAAATATATTAGATTAGTGTTGCCATTTTTTGATGATTTTGAGTTTTATGATGAATTCGGTCAAATCCTTTTATCATGGAAAGAAAACGGTACAAATAAAGTATTTAACGCCGGGCAGGCATCCGATGGAATGCTTCGAACAATTGCATTAATTAGTCTTTTAGCACAAAACCCTAAAAACCTACCAACAGTTTTGTTTTTAGATGAACCGGAATTAGGCCTGCATCCAAGTGCTATCGATGCAGTAGCAGGGTTAATAAAAACCGCATCGACTTATTGTCAAGTATTTGTAGCTACACAATCTATTAGTTTGGTCAATAATTTCGATTTGGATGATTTGATTGTAATTGATAGAAAAGGGAGAGATTCAGAGTATCACAGGCCTGCAACTGAGAGTTTGCAAGCCTATTTAGAAGACTTTTCTACTGGTGAAATTTGGGAGAAAAACATAATAGGGGGGCGTCCATGATATTTTTAAATATCGTTGTCGAAGGTAGTTCTGAAGAGGCTTTCGTTAAAGATGTTTTAGTTAAACACTTTGCAGTCCTTAATATATTTATCTCGGCCCGAAGAATCAGAACTGGTTGGGATAGCCAAAATAGTAAACCCGCTAAAGGGGGATTGTTAAAATATACAAAATTTCGCAATGATGTTGTAAACTGGATTGAGTCCGACCAAAATCGGGCAAATACATACTACACGAGTATGCTCGACCTATATGCATTTCCTAAGGACGATAAAAGTCCTTTTACCAAAAAGATTCAAGCAGTTATCGATCCTTACACGAAAATCAAAGAGTTAGAAAATGCAATTAAATTAGACATTAATCACCATACATTTATTCCTTACGTACAATTACATGAATTTGAATCATTTCTTTTAGTCAATCCAGATAAATTGATTACAATGTTTCCTGAAAGCCAAGGTGCAATCAATCGTTTAAAAAAAGAACTTGGAAACCTCGCACCTGAGGAAGTAAACGAGTCTCCCCATACCGCGCCTTCGAAAAGAATAATAAAATATTTGCCCAACTATGAAGGTCAAAAGGCCCAAGTCGGTCCATTGGTTGCTGAAGATATTGGATTGAACGAGTTGAGGAAGAATTGCCCTCACTTTAATGCTTGGATTACTAAAATTGAGGAATTAAAAGAAAATTAATCTCATATTACCAAAGTTATAGAAATGCCCTTTTACGCTTGCGGCGGGCCGGCAGGGTCCATCCACATAAACTCCCAGTGGTGGCCATCAAGATCGGCAAAACTGTGTTGGTACATAAAACCGTAGTCGGTAGCCGGGTTAGGTATGGTGGCACCTGCTGCCTCTGCTTTGTTCACCATCTCGTTAACCGCATCTTTGCTTTCGGTAGATATACATATCAGGGATTCTACTTCCTTATGTGCATCAATGATCCTTTTTTCGGTAAATGTCTGGAAGAAAGGTTTAGTTAGCAGCATCACGTAAATGGTATCGCTAATGATCATGCAGGTTGCTTTATCGTTGGTAAACTGAGGGTTAAAAGTATAACCAAGTTTGGTGAAAAACGCTATCGACTTATCAAGGTCGTTAACAGCCATGTTTAAAAAAATTTGAGTTGCCATAATTGTTGGTTGTTTGTTTATTCAAAAGTACGGTCGTAAACTCATACTTCAAATGTGTAAAAACGACAAGTTAAGGGGGCTTTTGCGACAACAGCCGCGAGGGATCTATAATTGCCCATAATAAGTATCCGACAAAAAATCAAGCCATACTCCCTCCAATTCATCAACCAGTTGTGGCCTTATAGATATGCCGGATGCCTGTGGCGCCCAGGTTTGTTCAGCAAGGTTGCCGGTTTTCAAGGTGTCGAAAGTAAGGATGCGCTCCTTGTCGGGGTTAAGCAAAGCATCTATCCCGATATTAATGCGGTGATAAACGCGCCCATTGCGCGATGCAAGATAAGGTGCTGACACGATAAGCCCCGAGCCGAAAATCCCTCTGGGTTCGGCACCCAGGCGTACAAGATAGGCGCGGTCGCCAATTGCTATATTTTTGTGGCTGGCAACGCTCCAGTTATCTACAAGTTGGCCGGTGGTTTTTAGCTTCTCAATATCTTCATCGATATTTTCCCATTTGAATTTAATGGGGTTCCAACCAAATAAAAAGGCTTTCATGTAAGGGCTATCCGTTGCCGGTTAATTCGTCATTTTTATTGCGCTCGGTTTGCAATTCGCGGGCAAGCTTCTTTTCTTTTTCGTTGGCTTTGGTTTTGTAGGTTTTGTACTCTTCTTCCAGTTCGTTATAAAGCTTGGTACGGTAGCTTGCCGCGCGGCTGTGGCTGCCGCTGCGGGCTATTACTATTGCTGCTATCACGCCAAAGCCTATAACCAGCCCCCACATAATAAGGTTGTAGGTGCTTTTTGAAAGTGGTACACCAACCAGGCTCACCTCATCAACTTTGGCTTTTGATTCGGCCACTTGTTGGTCTTTACCGGTTGATGATTTTTTTAAGGTATCAATTGTTTTTGACTGCTCTGCAACTGTTAATTGTGCCTGCTTTAATTGTTTGCGGGTAATGCTAAGCGTATCGTTATAGTTTTTAAACAACGCGGCAACTAAGGGCTGCTGGTAGTTGTAAACTTTGGTAAGCAGGTATTGGTATTGGCCACGCAGGCTTTTATCTACAGGGGCAACAGGAGCTAACGGGCGTTGTTGCACCGCAACAGGCGCTGCTGTTACGCCTGCCGCGCCTGATACAGGCACAGTAGTAACCGCGGGCTTTTTATATGCGCTGTATTTGGGTTTAGCGGCAACAGGTTTAGCAGCGGTTACTTTTTTGGTAGAATCCTGCGCGAGGCAAAAGCCTGCGCTTCCTAAAATAAATATCGCTAACAAGGTGATCCGTAAATTCAAAAGCTTGGTCATATAGTTGTAGGTATCGTTTATAAGATCGGGTTACGCTGTGTAAATGTATAATATGTTAAACGTAACAAATTAATTTAAAGTTTATAAATATTGTTTAAACAAATGGCATTTATCACCACCATCTTTACAAAAGGTGTTAAGTATAGCGGTATATAACAAGGTGTAATTAGCAAAAAGCATATATTAGGCCTTTATTTTATACTATGCGCATAGGTATTATAGGTTTAGGGGATATGGGCCGTTTATACGCCAAAGCTTTTGCGAAGGCGGGCTACGCGGTGTGCGGATGCGATATGCCCCATAACCGCGAACGACTGGAGAACGAACTTAATCCCTTAGGCATCGCCCTGATGGATAACGGTAAAGATGTATCGCGCGTGAGCGACCTTATCATATATTCTGTTGAAGCCGACAAATTGGAGCAGGTGGTGGGCATGTACGGTCCGTCGACAAAGTACGGGGCTATTGTAGCGGGGCAAACGTCTGTTAAGCATCCCGAGATTGCCATATTTGAAAAGTACCTGCCTGCCGATGCGCAGATCATCACCTTTCATGCCATGCACGGCCCGGGCTTTGAGCCTAAAGGCCAAAAACTTATCCTGATCAATCACCGCAGCGAGCCTGATGCTTATCAGCGCATGCTTGACCTTTTTACGGCCTTAGAAACCGACATTGTTGAGATCCCTGATTACCACGAGCACGATAAAATTGTGGCCGATACACAGGCTGTAACCCACGTAGGTTTCGAAAGCATGGGCACCGCCTGGAAATCGGCAGGTTTTTTCCCTTGGGAGAATGCTTCTTATATAGGCGGTATCGATAATGTAAAGATCCTGACCACCCTGCGCATTTTTAGCTATAAAGCACACGTTTACGCGGGGTTGGCTATCCTTAACCCTTATGCAAGGCAACAGGTTAAAAGGTATGCCGAGTCGGAATCAGAGTTGTTTAAGCTGATGATAAAGGAAGAAGAGCAGGAATTTAGGAAGCGCCTTTACCGCGCCCGCGACTTTGTTTTCCATGAAAGCCGCAAGCCTATTATGTTTAATGATAGCATTATGCGCGAGTTTTCGCTTGCGCGCGATGCGGGGCACCAAAAGCCCAACTCGCACCTAAGTATCTTAAGTATGGTTGATGCCTGGTACCACCTGGGCGTAAACCCTTATGATAACCTGATTTGCCAAACCCCGCCGTTCCGCCTGCGTTTGGGTATTGCCGAATATTTGTTCAAGAACGAGGAGTTGCTGGAAGAATCTATAGAAACAGCCCTTTACGATAAAACCATCCGCGGAGACGATCTGGAATTTCATTCCGCAGTGCGGGAGTGGAGTGCCATCATCGGTTACGGCGATATGGAAGGCTACAAGAAACACTTTAACGAGGTGCAATCCTTTTTTGCAGGCAGGCTGGAAGAAGGCAACAAGCAAAGCGCCGAGCTGATTAAGCGGTTAATGATGACTTAAAAGTAGGTGAGCTAATCGTTAGTTTCTATTTTACCCCAATCAACACGCAGTTCGTTTATATTATTGGTAACATTGCTTATCTCGTCCCGGTATTTATGATTATCGTTGTCGCTAAATTCTTTGTAAAGCAATTTGTAAAGGCGGCATTCCAGTAATATAATTTTAGATTTTATTGCAGCTACCTTCTTGTCTTTAACAGGCAGGGCCAAAGCGTCCATCTGTTTGCCTATGTTAGAAAGGGTATCCACCCGGCGCATGGTTTTATTATTAAGCATAGCCAGTTTATCGGAGCGTGAGAGATCATAACTATGGTAAAAATCGTTGTTAAGCCGGGCAAAAAGGGTGTCGGTTTTAGTTGAAAGCTGCCGCATTTCCTTTAGTTGATATACAGGAGCAAGAAATATACATAACGCAGTGTAAGCTATTGTAATGCCCAAAGCGGTTGTTGCAATAAGGCTTTTATTTTGATGCATTAACCCGATATAAGCTATCCGGCCGAATATAAAACCGGATACCAACCCACCCAAATGTGCTGCATGGTCTATGTCTCTGCCAATCGGAATAATACTATAGCCAATAAATATGGCGGTACTTATAAGCAAAGCCCTGCGTGCGTTCTTTTCGTAAAAGTCGGTGGTTAACAATGCCAGCAGTACGCCAAACAATCCAAAAATTGCGCCTGATGCGCCCGCCATTACGCCCTCCTGGTTCCATATAACAGAGGTTGCACTGGCACAAATGCCGGTAAGCAGGTAAACAAAAAGGTAATTCCATTTGCCAAGCTTGCTCTCAATCAGGGAACCGATGTAGATCAGCACAATCATATTACCTACAATATGCAGGACAGAAAAGTGGAGGAACGTGCTGGTTACCAGCCGCCATAATTGCCCGTGCAGCACTTGGTTCCGCCCGCTAAAACCAATCGAAAGATAGATCTCTTCTAAGTTGATCTCTGCAGCAGCCGGTGCGCCCTGTTTGTGTTGCATAATCAGCGCAACATACATGCCTATCAATACAGCTGTACTTATAATATATATACCAATGTTTGCCAATACCAGGATAGGGGTAACGCTGTAGCCCCGGTTGGGATTAAAATGTGATAAAAAGCCGCGAAGTTTTTCCTTATAACCTAATGGAGGGTTATCAAAGCTGATAAACTGGTTATCGGGGATGTTATCAATAAGTTGCTGGGTTGTTTCCTCCAGGTTATTTTGCAAATGATACTCGGCATAAGTTATCTCGCCAAACAGTAATTCTACATTTTTCTCGTTTTTGCCATAATCGGTAAAAAGGGCCTGATAACCAACGCATTCACTTTTTATGACGGCCTGGTTGTCTATTATATGTACAGATACTTCTTCGGCGTATGATGACCACGAAATATTGGTATATGCAATTATCCCATCGTGGTTAAAATAGCCTATGCGCCAGCCAAGGTTAATAAACGCATGATAAACAAGCGTAAGATAATGGCTGGTGTTATAATCATCAAGTGGAACGGTGGTGGTTTTACGTGGCGAAAGGCCCCAGCTCATATTAAAAGTTTAGGTGTAAGTTATAAAGATACATCATCGTTTTAAATACACAAGTTAAAGGGTGGTTATCATTAAATTGAATGGTAATTACGTTGCGTTAATATTTATTTAAAAATAACTTGATAACTATTTGAAAATTAATGTAAAGTTTCTATCTTTGCCGTCCCTTAAGGGGGAAATAATATGCCTTGAACGAAGCCCTACTGCTTCGATGGGCACAAATAAAATAAAGAAAATGTCAGGAATTATTGGTAAAAAAGTAGGAATGACCAGCATTTTCGATGAAGCGGGGAAAAACATTCCTTGTACTGTAATCGAAGCTGGCCCTTGCGTAGTAACCCAGATCAGGTCTGTTGAAACAGACGGATATGCAGCTGTACAGTTAGCATATGGCGAGAAGAAGGAAAAAAACACTTCAGGCCCGTTAAAAGGCCATTTCCAAAAAGCCGGTACTACTCCAAAACGTAAACTTGTTGAATTTAAAACATTCGAAGACGAAAAAGCTCTTGGTGATATGATCACTGTTGAGATTTTTGCCGCAGGCGATTACGTTGATGTAGTAGGTACTTCAAAAGGTAAAGGATTTCAGGGTGTTGTAAAACGTCACGGTTTTGGTGGTGTGGGTATGCAAACTCACGGTCAGCACAACCGTTTACGTGCTCCAGGTTCATTGGGTGCATCATCATGGCCTTCACGTGTATTTAAAGGTATGCGTATGGCTGGTCAAATGGGTAACGTTCGCGTTAAAGTACAAAACCTTGAAGTGGTTAAAGTATTTGCCGAGCAAAACCTAATCGTAGTTAAAGGTTCTATCCCCGGAGCTAAGGGTTCATTCGTAATAGTGGATAAATAAGATGGAAATCAACGTATTAAATCTATCAGGTAAAGAAACAGGTGCCAAGGTGCAACTGCCTGAGTCCGTATTCGGAGTAGAGCCTAACGATCATGCAATTTACTTAGATGTAAAGCAGTTCTTAGCTAACCAACGCCAGGGTACGCACAAATCAAAGCAACGTAATGAAATTGCAGGTAGTACCCGCAAATTACATAAACAAAAAGGTACAGGCGGCGCCCGTGCCGGTAGCATCAAATCTCCATTGTTTAATGGTGGTGGTCGTGTTTTCGGTCCGCAGCCACGTGATTACAGCTTCAAGTTAAACAAAAAGCTTAAATCATTGGCCCGTGCTTCGGCTTTATCATACAAAGCAAAAGATAACAACATTTTGGTTCTTGAGGACTTCAGCTTTGACGCCATCGCAACCAAAACGTATATTAAAATGGAAGCCGACCTGAATGTTACTAACGATAAAACGTTATTAGTATTAGCAGGTGCCGAAAATAACAACGTTTATTTATCAAGCAGGAACCTGAAGAAAACTAAGGTTATATCAGTTGAGCAGCTTAACACTTATGATGTGTTAAACGCCGGCAAACTAATCTTAACTACAGGCGCTGTTAAAACTTTGGAGGAAGCATTAGCTAAGTAATTATGGAAATTTTAAAGAAACCCTTACTTACTGAAAAAGTAGCTCAACTTACTGAGAAACTTAACCGCTACGCGTTTAAAGTTGACCACAGGGCTAACAAAATTCAGATCAAAGGCGCTATTGAGACTATGTATGGTGTTAACGTTACAGCAGTTAACACAATGAAATATGTAGGTAAACTTAAAACCCGCAACACAAAAGCAGGTGCAGTATCTGGCCGTGCCGCTACTTATAAGAAAGCCATCATCACGCTGAAGGATGGTGAAACAATAGATTTTTACAGCAATATATAATTAGGACATGGCAGTAAAGAGATTTAAACCGGTTACGCCGGGTACCCGTTTCAGGATTGATGTAATCAACTCCGATATTACTACAAATGTTCCCGAAAAATCGTTGGTTGTTTCGGCCAACACAAGATCGGGCGGTCGTAATCACAGCGGTAAAATGACTATGCGCTACCTTGGTGGTGGCCATAAACAAGCATACAGGTTAATTGACTTCAAACGTAATAAGTTTGACATCCCTGCAAAAGTTGCAACTATCGAGTACGATCCAAACAGATCTGCGCGTATAGCCCTGTTACACTTTGTAGATGGTGAAAAAAGATATATGATAGCTCCGGAAGGCTTAACAGTTGGAACGGTAGTTGTATCTGGCGAGACTGCAGCACCAGAGGTTGGTAATACCATGCCTTTGAAAAACATCCCGTTAGGTTCTATCATCCACAATATTGAGTTAAACCCAGGCCAGGGTGGTGTTATTGCCCGCAGCGCCGGTACTTACGCTCAGTTATCAGCACGTGATGGCAAATATGCCATTATCAAATTGCCTTCAGGCGAAACACGTATGATATTGTCAACTTGTTTGGCAACTATCGGTACCGTTTCAAATGGCGAAAAAGCAAATGCCGTGTTAGGTAAAGCTGGCCGTAACCGCTGGTTGGGCCGTCGCCCAAGAGTTCGTGGTGTTGCCATGAACCCGGTAGATCACCCTATGGGTGGTGGTGAGGGTAGATCATCAGGTGGTCATCCACGTTCACGTAAAGGTTTGTTAGCTAAAGGCTTCAAAACTCGTGACAAGAAAAAAGGGTCAGATCGTTATATCATTGAAAGAAGGAAGAAATAATAATGGCACGTTCAATTAAAAAAGGACCTTACATAGATCATAACCTGGAAAGAAAAGTTCTGACCTTGAATGATGCAAGTAAAAAATCAGTTGTAAAAACATGGTCGCGCCGTAGCATGATCTCTCCTGATTTCGTTGGTCATACATTCGCAGTACACAATGGTAACAAGTTTATCCCTGTGTATGTAACAGAAAATATGGTTGGTCACAAGTTGGGAGAATTTGCACCAACCCGCACATTCCGCGGTCACGCAGAAAAGAAAAAATAAGGCATGGAAGCAACAACTAAAATCAAAAAGTCTGTACTGATCAGGCAACAGAAAGAAGCGGCTAAACTCGTAGTGGGTGGCTCTTCGGTTGCTAAACTACAGAACTGTCCAACTTCACCACGTAAAATGCGTTTGGTGGTTGATCTGATCCGTGGTGAAAACGTTGAGAAAGCGTTATACATCTTAAAATTTACTAACAAAGAAGCAGCTATACGTGTAGAGAAACTTTTGTTATCAGCCATTAAAAACTGGGAAGCAAAAAACGAAGGCAAACGTGTTGAGGATAGTGCTTTATTTGTAAAAGAAGTATCAGTAGGTGGTGGCCGTCAATTAAAGAGGTTACGCCCTGCACCACAAGGTAGAGGTTTCCGTATCCGCAAACGTTCTAACCATGTAACTCTAATTGTGGATAGTAAAAACGATAACAACTAATTTGAAATGGGACAAAAAGCACATCCAATAGGTAACAGGTTAGGCATCATCCGCGGTTGGGATTCTAATTGGTTCGGTGGAAATCACTATGCCGACAAATTAGTTGAAGACGAAAAGATCCGCAAATACTTATCAGTACGTATCAACAAAGGTGGCGTATCTAAAGTAGTTATAGAACGTACTTTAAAACGCATCACTGTAACCATCCACACTGCCCGTCCGGGTATTGTAATTGGTAAAGGCGGTGCCGAGGTTGATAAGATCAAGGAAGAGTTAAAAAAATTAACAAAAAAAGATGTTCAGATCAACATCTTCGAGATAAAACGCCCTGAGCTTGATGCCCAGTTAGTTGCCGAAGGTATTGCTAAACAACTTGAAGCACGTATCTCTTTCCGTCGTGCCATGAAAACTACAATTGCTTCTACCATGAGAATGGGTGCCGAAGGAATTAAAGTGATGACATCAGGCCGTTTAGGTGGCGCTGAGATGGCACGTACCGAACAATATAAAGAAGGAAGAATTCCTTTGCATACTTTCCGTGCCGATATTGACTATGCTTTGGCAGAAGCCTTAACTACTTATGGTAAAATAGGTGTTAAAGTATGGATCTGTAAAGGTGAAGTTTACGGCAAACGCGATCTATCTCCAAACATTGGTGGTACAAGCAGCGCAAGCGGTAAAGGCGGACGCCCTGAAGGTGGCGCACCAGGTTTCGGCGGCCGTGATAATGCACGTGGCGGCGGCGAAAGAGGTGGCGAGCGCAGAGGCGATCGTAAACCAGGTGCCGGTGGCAACAACGACCGCAGAGGCGGTGGTGGTGGCCGCCCGGGTGGGCCAGGTCAAGGTGGTGGTAACCGTCCAGGCGGCCCCGGAAGAAGATAACAAGAATTAGAAAAGACATATCCGTAAGGATATAAAAGCTTAATAAAATGCTACAGCCAAAAAGAACGAAGTTCAGAAAGATGCAAAAAGGCAGGATGAAAGGTTTAGCCAGTCGTGGTACTGAACTTTCATTCGGATCTTTCGGTATAAAATCACTCGAAGCCGCCTGGATAACCAGTCGCCAGATCGAGGCTGCACGTATTGCTGTAACACGTTTCATGAAACGTGAAGGCCAGGTGTGGATCAGGATATTCCCTGACAAACCTGTAACCAAAAAACCGGCAGAGGTACGTATGGGTAAAGGTAAAGGTGCACCAGAATACTGGGTTGCAGTTGTACGCCCGGGCAGGATGATATTTGAAGCAGAAGGTGTGCCTTTAGATGTTGCTAAAGAGGCTTTACGCCTGGCAGCACAAAAGTTACCTGTGCAAACAAGATTTGTAACACGTAGGGATTACGTAGAAGCATAAATTTAAGGTTGAAAGTTGTAAGTGTTGAAAGGTTGTAGAGTTATTTGCAGCCGCCATAAGGTAACATTAACACATTTAAACTTTCCAACATTACAACAACAATAAAGAACATGAAGAACTCAGAAATTTTAGAGCTTACAACCGAAGAATTGTCAGCAAGACTGGGCGAGGAAAAATCAACTCTTACTAAACTGAAATTTGCACACGCGGTTTCGGCTATTGAGAACCCAACCCGCATTACTAAAGTGCGTAAGGATATTGCTCGTTTAACTACTGAATTAACAAAACGCAAGGCGGCGTCAGCTTCTGAACAGAATTAATTTTTAAGCGTCGGAAAACAATGGAAAGAAATTTAAGAAAAACACGTACCGGCCTGGTAGTAAGCAATAAGATGGAAAAGTCTATTGTGGTTGCTGTAGAGCGGAAGGTGAAGCACCCCATCTATGGTAAATTCGTAAAGAAGACTACCAAATTTATGGCTCATGACGAAGCAAACACCTGTGGTGTTGGCGATACCGTATTGATTATGGAAACCCGTCCGTTGAGCAAAAACAAAAACTGGAGATTAGTTCAAATTATAGAGAGGGCTAAATAAGATGGTACAACAGGAATCAAGATTAAATGTAGCCGATAACAGCGGAGCTAAAGAAGTTTTAGTGATACGCGTATTAGGTGGTACAGGTAAAAGATATGCTTCTATTGGCGATAAGATAGTAGTTACCGTAAAAAGCGCTTTACCATCAGGTAACGTTAAAAAGGGTACTGTATCTAAAGCAGTAGTAGTTAGAACCAAGAAAGAGATACGCAGGAAAGATGGTTCATATATCCGCTTTGACGATAACGCAGCCGTTTTGTTAAACAACCAGGATGAGCCAAGGGGCACACGTATCTTCGGCCCTGTTGCCAGAGAATTACGTGAAAAACAATTTATGAAAATTGTATCATTAGCACCGGAGGTATTGTAATATGGAAAAGAAAAACACAAAACCAGCTAAATTAAAGATCCGCAAGGGCGATTTAGTTAAGGTAATAGCCGGAGATTCAAAAGGATCACAAGGTAAAATAGTTGAAGTTATCATTGAAAAACACAGGGCTATAGTAGAAGGTGCCAACATGGTATCAAAACACACTAAGCCTAATGCAGCCAACCCTAACGGCGGTATTGTAAAGCAGGAAGCTGCTATACATATATCTAACCTGGCACTGGTTGAACCATCAACAGGTAAAACAACCCGTGTAGGCCGTAAATTAAACGATGCCGGCAAATTGGTTAGAGTATCAAAAAAATCAGGGGAGGAAATTAAGTAATGACTTACGTACCAAGATTAAAAACAAAATATAAGGAAGATATCCGCACAGCGCTTAAGGACAAGTTTGCCTACAAAAGTGTAATGCAGGTTCCTAAATTGCAAAAAATTGCTATCAACCAGGGTGTTGGCGGTGCTACTACCGATAAAAAACTTATCGAGAACACGATCACCGAATTAACCACCATTACCGGCCAGCAAGCTGTTGCATCTAAATCTAAAAAGGATATCTCAAACTTTAAATTACGTAAAGGTATGCCAATAGGTGTACGTGTAACTTTACGTGATAACACCATGTATGAGTTCTTAGACCGCTTAATTGCTGTTGCCCTGCCACGTATCCGTGACTTTAAAGGTATCAACGACAAAGGTTTTGACGGCCGCGGAAACTATACATTAGGTATATCGGAGCAAATTATCTTCCCGGAGATCAACATTGACAAGATCAACAAGATCCAGGGTATGGATATTACCTTTGTAACCTCGGCAACTAACGATGTTGAAGCATTGGAGTTACTGAAACAATTTGGTTTACCATTTAAAAATCAAACACCAATTAACAATGGCTAAAGAAGGCGTAAAGGCTCGTGAAGTAAAACGTGCCAAATTAGTAGCAAAATTTGCTGAAAAAAGAGCAGCGTTAAAAGCAGCCGGCGATTACATAGGTTTAGACAAATTGCCTAAAGCTTCATCACCGGTTAAATTACATAACCGTTGCAAGTTAACCGGCCGCCCCCGTGGTTATATGCGCCAGTTTGGTATATCACGTGTTACATTCCGTGATATGGCATTAGCTGGTAAAATACCAGGTATTAAAAAGGCAAGCTGGTAAGCAAAATATCGGCCTTGAACTGAAATTCAAAACATAGTACAATATGTTTTGAATTTTTTTGTATTTTCGCGGCTCGAAATTTTATAATGAATTAACCGATAGAAGGTCGCCCGGGATGTTACCGGGGTTGAAACCACTATCATAAACAACAATAATGAATACAGATCCAATCGCAGATTATCTTACAAGAGTAAGGAATGCTATTAAAGCCAACCATAGGGTTGTTGAAATTCCTGCATCAAATCTGAAAAAGGAAATCACTAAAGTGCTTTTCGAAAAAGGTTACATTGCTAATTACAAGTTTGAGGATAACGGCCCTCAAGGCACTATTAAAGTTGCTTTGAAGTACCACCCTATAACTAAGATCCCTGCTATCCGTAGCATTTCACGTATTAGTAAACCAGGTTTGAGGAAATACGCAGGTACAGACAACTTACCACGCGTATTAAATGGTTTAGGTATCGCTATCTTATCGACTTCGAGAGGTGTAATGACCGACAAAGAAGCTCGTACACAAAATGTGGGTGGCGAAGTTTTATGCTACGTTTATTAATAGGAGGAAATTAAGCAATGTCAAGAATAGGAAAAGCACCTATTGCAATTACCGGCGGTGTTACCGTTACCGTATCAGCAGATAATGTTGTTACCGTTAAAGGCCCAAAAGGTGAATTGCAACAGGCAGTTGATAGAGATATCATCATTGAGCAAGAAGGCGGCGAGTTATTAGTAAAACGCCCTTCAGATCAAAAACGTCACAAAGCGTTACACGGTTTATACCGTTCGCTTTTAAACAACATGGTTATTGGTGTAACCACCGGTTACAAAATTGAGCAGGAATTAGTAGGTGTGGGTTACCGCGCAACTAACACCGGCAATACATTAGACCTTGTGTTGGGTTATTCTCACCACTATGTGTTTCAATTACCAGTAGAAATTAAAGTTTCAACCACTGCTGAGAAGGGTAAAAACCCAACCATCATCCTGGAATCAAACGATAAACAATTGATTGGACAAGTTGCGGCGAAAATTCGTTCGTTACGTACTCCGGAGCCTTACAAAGGTAAAGGTATCAAGTTTGTTGGCGAAATATTGAGAAGAAAAGCAGGTAAATCAGCATCTAAAAAATAATCGTCATGAAATTATCAAGAAGAGACAGGATTAAAAAAGGCATCAGAAAACGCCTTTCAGGATCAACAGCACGCCCACGTTTATCTGTATTCAGAAGCAACAAAGGCATCTACGCACAAATTATTGACGATGTTACTGGTAAAACTATTGTATCAGCTTCATCATTATCAAAAGATTTTGTTGCAAGTGGTACAACCAAATCAGACCAATCTACTGCCGTAGGTAAATTAGTAGCCGAAAAAGCTATTGCCGCAGGTATTAAAGATGTAGTGTTTGACAGGAATGGTTACCTGTATCACGGCCGTATCAAATCATTGGCCGAAGGTGCACGTGAAGGTGGTTTAAACTTTTAATCGAAACAGGAAATGTCAACAATCAACATAAAAAGAGTAAAAACCAGCGAGATCGAATTAAAAGATCGCCTGGTGAGCATACAACGTGTAGCCAAAGTAACCAAAGGTGGCCGTACATTCAGTTTTTCTGCCATTGTGGTAGTAGGTGACGAGAACGGTGTTGTAGGTTACGGTTTAGGTAAAGCGAAAGAGGTTACCGAAGCTATTGCTAAAGGTATTGATGATGCTAAAAAGAACTTGGTAAAAGTTCCAATTATCAACAACACTATCCCTCATGAGCAAATAGGTAAATTCAGCGGTGGTTTTGTATTCTTAAAACCTGCTGCAAACGGTACTGGTGTAATAGCCGGTGGTGCAATGCGTGCAGTATTAGAGAGTGCCGGTATACACAATGTATTGGCAAAATCAAAAGGATCATCAAACCCGCACAACGTGGTTAAAGCAACCGTATCTGCATTATCACAATTACGTGATGCAGTTACTGTAGCGCAACAACGCGGTATTAGTTTAGGTAAAGTATTTAACGGATAATTAGTCATGTCGAAAATTAAAATAACACAAATTAAAAGCGTTATCGACAGAAGCGAGCGCCAAAAGAAAACCGTTGAGGCATTAGGCCTTAAAAAAATTAACCACAGCGTGGAAGTTGAAGCCACTGCGGCTATTATAGGTATGGTTAGAAAAGTTAACCACCTGGTAGCAGTAGAAAATATTTAATATCATGAATTTAAGTAATCTTAAACCTGCAGAAGGTTCTACTAAAAATAGAAAAAGAATTGGCCGTGGTACAGGTTCTGGCCGTGGCGGTACATCAACCCGTGGCCATAAAGGTGCCGGTTCACGTTCAGGAACATCTACCAAGGTGGGTTTTGAAGGTGGCCAGATGCCATTGCAACGCCGTGTGCCTAAGGTTGGTTTTAAAAACCCTAACCGTGTTGAATACACAGGTGTAAACCTTGATGTGTTGCAACAATTGGTTGAGAAATTTTCACTGGTAACAGTAGATTTCGATATCTTGAAAGAGCACGGTTTAGCCTCTCGTAACGACTTGGTGAAAATCCTTGGCCGTGGCGAATTGAAAGCTAAATTAGAGGTTAAAGCACACGCATTTACTGCTACTGCACAAAAAGCTATTGAAGCAGCCGGCGGAACTATTGTAAAGTTATAATTTCGATGAAGAAATTTTTCACCACATTATCCAATATCTGGAAAATAGAAGATCTAAGAGTGCGTATTATAAACACACTCTTATTTCTTTTGATATATCGTGTTGGCTCGTATATTGTTTTGCCTGGCGTAAAAGCGGCATCACTTAATGCTGCACAAAGTAAAGAGGGGCTTGTAGGCCTGTTAAACATGTTTGCCGGAGGATCGTTCTCACGTTCGTCTATTTTGGCATTAGGTGTTATGCCTTACATCTCTGCTTCAATTGTGGTGCAATTATTAGGTATCGCGGTACCGTACTTTATTAAATTGCAAAAAGAAGGCGAAAGCGGCCGTAATAAAATTAATCAGTGGACACGTTACCTAACAATAGGTATTACAGCGTTGCAAGCTATTGGTTATTTGAAATCACAGGTGCAGCCCGATGCCATGTCTATAGCTAACCCGTTGTTTACTATACTTAACGTTTGTGTATTAACTGCAGGTACGTTATTTGTAATGTGGTTGGGTGAAAAAATTACCGATAAAGGTATTGGCAACGGTATCTCATTGATTATCATGACGGGTATTATTGCCCAGCTGCCAAGCGCGGTTGTTGTGGAGTTTGACTCTCGTACAAACGGTGCCGGCGGTTTAATTACCTTCATTGTGGAGATTGTGGCACTGCTTGGTGTGGTAATGTTTACCATATTAATAGTACAAGGTACACGTAAAATTGCAGTACAATACGCAAAACGTATTGTGGGTAACAAACAATATGGTGGTGTGCGCCAGTATATACCATTAAAGGTAAATGCCGCTGGCGTAATGCCTATCATTTTTGCGCAGGCATTGATGTTTATCCCGGCAACAGTTGGCCAGTTTTTCCCTAACGCAAGTTCAAACGGTTTGTTAATAGCATTATCAAACTATAACTCATGGCAGCATAATGTAACGTTTGGTATATTAATTATACTATTCACTTACTTCTACACTGCTATTACAGTTAATCCTAACCAGATGGCTGATGATATGAAAAAGAACGGTGGCTTTATTCCGGGTGTTAAGCCGGGTAAATCTACGGCCGATTATATCGACGGGGTTATTTCAAGAATAACTTTGCCGGGTTCTATTTTCTTAGCCATCATCGCTATCATCCCGGCCCTGGCCAGTTTGGTAGGTGTGAGCAGCATTTTTGCAAGGTTTTTTGGCGGTACATCATTGATCATCCTTGTGGGTGTAGTGTTAGATACTTTACAGCAGGTTGAAAGCCATTTATTAATGCGTCATTATGATGGGTTGATGAAAACAGGGCGTATCAAAGGCCGTGCAAGTATCCCTACAGCTTCGGGTGCAACCCCGCCGGTTATCTAATAAACATGTCAAAGATCATCTATAAGTCTGTCGAAGAGATAGAACTGATAAGAGAAAGTTCTTTACTTGTTGCTAAAACACATGGCGAAATAGCGAAAGTTATTGGCCCTGGTATCACTACTTTAGAATTAAATAAACTTGCCGAAACCTTTATCCGTGACAACGGAGGGGTTCCGGCATTTTTGAACTATAACGGGTTCCCTTTTTCATTATGCATTTCGCTTAACGACCAGGTGGTACACGGTTTCCCTACTAAAAAAGCTTTGGTTGAGGGCGACCTCGTATCTGTTGATTGTGGCGTTGTATTGAACAAGTACTACGGCGACTCTGCTTTTACCTTCGCTATTGGCGAGGTTGATGAAACCACTAAGAAACTGATGCGCGTTACCCGCGAGTGTTTAGACCTTGGTGTGGCAAAAGCTGTTGTAGGCATGCGCGTTGGCGATATAGGTTACGCTGTGCAGGAGCACGCTGAGAAGAATGGCTTTGGTGTAGTAAAAGAGCTGGTAGGCCACGGTGTAGGCACACGCTTACATGAAAAGCCCGAAGTACCTAACTATGGCAAACGTGGTGCAGGCATTAAATTAGAGGAGGGGATGGTAATAGCCATTGAGCCTATGATCAATGCAGGCCGCGCCGGTGTTAAGTTTTGGGACGATGGATGGACGGTATCAACCGCTGATAAAAAACCATCGGCACATTACGAGCATACAGTAGCTGTTGGCAAGGGAAAACCAGACATTTTATCGACGTTTGATTACATTGATAAAGTTTTAGAAGAAAAGAATAAAAAGTAAATAATTTTTATTAATTTTGCATCCCGGTTTTGGGGTGGATAATTAAGTAATAATCAATAAAATATGGCAAAACAATCCTCGATTGAGCAAGATGGTACAATTCGCGAAGCATTATCAAATGCTATGTTTAGAGTTGAACTTGAAAACGGCCACGAGATTATTGCACACATATCCGGAAAAATGCGGATGCACTATATCAAAATATTACCTGGCGACAGAGTGAAATTAGAGATGAGCCCGTATGATTTAACAAAAGGAAGAATAACCTACAGATATAAATAACAAACGAGATGAAAGTTAGAGCATCCATTAAAAAACGCAGTGTTGATTGTAAGATCATCCGCCGTAACGGGAAACTTTATGTGATAAACAAAAAGAACCCTAAGTTTAAGCAGCGTCAGGGATAATTAAAAGGAATTGTAATTAGCCGCACAACGGTGGCCCGCCGTTCGGTATTACTTAAAAACAAAAAACAAATATGGCAAGGATCTCCGGTATTGATTTACCAAAAAATAAAAGAGGCGAGATAGGTTTAACCTACATTTACGGTATAGGCCGTACAACCGCTACAAACATACTTACTGAAGCAGGTATAGATGTTAACATCAAAGTTCAGGATTGGAATGATGATCAGTTAACTGCTATCCGTACTATCATCAACGATAAAATCAAAGTTGAAGGTTCACTACGTTCAGAAGTTCAGCTTAACATCAAACGTTTAATGGATATCGGTTGCTACCGTGGTACCCGTCACCGTAAAGGTTTACCTCTACGTGGCCAACGCACCAAAAACAACTCACGTACCCGTAAAGGAAAACGTAAAACAGTTGCTAACAAAAAGAAAGCTACTAAATAGTAAATAGTTGATTGGTGAGCGGTGAGTAGTTGATACTTTAAGCTTACCAGGAATATAAAATTATAAAAAACGGTTAGTGGGTCCGAGTTTAAGATATAACTCCGTAATTCATTAATTCAATAATTAAGAAAATGGCGAAAAGCAAAAAAGTTACCAAAAAGCGCGTTGTTATTGTTGAGTCGGTAGGCGAAGCACATATCAACGCAACTTTTAACAATATCATTATCACCCTTACCAACAAAAGCGGGCAAGCTGTTTCATGGTCGTCTGCAGGTAAAATGGGTTTTAAAGGTTCTAAAAAGAATACCCCATACGCTGCCGGTCAGGCTGCTGCCGATTGCGGTAAAGTTGCTTACGACTTAGGTCTGCGCAAAGTAGAGGTGTTTGTTAAAGGTCCGGGTTCAGGCCGCGAGTCTGCTATCCGTACACTGCAAACAACAGGTATCGAAGTAACTACTATAAAAGACATTACACCGCTTCCACACAATGGTTGCCGTCCGTCTAAACGTAGAAGAGTTTAATTAACTAAATTTTTAAAGCTAAGATTCGACAGCTGCGGGCTGTTTGATACTTTAAAACACACAAATAATGGCAAGATATACAGGCCCCAAATCAAAAATTGCGCGTAGGTTCCGCGAGCCGATCTTCGGTCCGGACAAAGCGTTAGAAAGAAAAAACTACGGTCCAGGTATGCATGGTGCTTCTAAAAGAAGAGGAAAGCAATCTGAGTACGCGGTACAGTTAATGGAAAAACAAAAAGTTAAATACACTTACGGTGTATTAGAGCGTCAGTTCGAAAACTTATTCCACACTGCATCTGCAAAAGAAGGTATCACCGGCGAGAACTTGTTAAAGTTCTTAGAAGCACGTTTAGATAATGCAGTTTACCGTTTAGGTATTGCTCCTACACGTTCTGGTGCACGCCAACTGGTAGGCCACAAACACATCACTGTTAACGGTAACGTTGTAAACATCGCTTCTTATGCATTAAGAGCTGGTGACGTTATAGCAGTGCGCGAAAAATCAAAAACACTTGAAAGCATTACTAATTCAGTAGCTGGCCGTAAAGTAAATAAATATAGCTGGTTAGAATGGAACGCTGATGAATTATCAGGTAAGTTCTTAAACTACCCTAACCGCGATGAGATCCCTGAGAACATCAAGGAGAACCTAATCGTCGAGTTATATTCAAAATAATAACGATAATTATCCGGGAAGTGGTTGGCATATTATGTCAATCATTTTCGTGGTTAAAATCAATTCAAATTAGTTAACAATAAACAAAAGATATAAATGGCAATTTTAGCATTTCAAAAACCAGACAAGGTTATCATGCAGAAATCAAATGATTTTGATGGCACGTTTGAGTTTCGTCCGTTAGAACCAGGCTTCGGTGTAACCATTGGTAATGCTCTGCGTCGTATCTTACTTTCTTCATTAGAAGGTTATGCTATTACATCAGTACGTTTTTCTGGTGTAACGCATGAGTTTTCGACCATCAAAGGTGTGGTTGAAGATGTAACCGAGATCATACTTAACTTGAAACAAGTACGTTTCAAAAAAACAGGTGAATCGGGCGATAATGAGAAAGTATTTGTGATCATTAACGGCCAGGATGCTTTTTCTGCAGGCGACATTACTAAGTTTTCAAACAACTTTACAGTATTGAACCCTGATCTTGTTATTTGTAACATGGATTCATCAGTAACGCTTGAAGTTGAGCTTACGGTTGCTAAAGGCCGTGGTTACATCAGCAACGAGGAAAACAAAAATCCTGATGCTAACGTAGGTGTGATAGCTATCGACTCTATCTTTACACCTATCAAAAATGTAAAATACACTTTAGAAAACTATCGTGTTGAGCAAAAAACAGATTACGAAAAACTGATCCTTGATATATCTACAGATGGTTCTATCCACCCTGAAGATGCATTAAAGCAGGCGGCTAAGATCCTTATCCAGCACTTCATGCTGTTCTCTGATGAGAACATGATGCTTGAAGCGCAGGCTAAAGAAGAAACTAAAGAAGTTGACGAGGAAATTTTACATATGCGTAAGATCCTTAAAACCGAATTGGTTGATCTTGACCTTTCAGTTCGCGCGCTTAACTGCTTAAAAGCTGCTGATATCCGTAGCCTTGCAGACCTGGTTTCTTACGATGTTGCTGATATGTTAAAATTCAGGAACTTTGGTAAAAAATCATTAACTGAAATTCAGGACCTGGTTAAATCAAAAGGTTTATCTTTTGGTATGAACTTGTCTAAATTTAAGTTAGACGAAGAATAATTAAAGATTAGCGATTAGATGGTTGAGATAGTTCTCAAGTTTCTAATCGCTAATTTTTTATAATAATAACGGGGCGAATGATCAGGCCTAATCTCTGATCACTTACCTCTGATCACTAATAATAAGCGAGGGCATAATTCCGATGGCTTGATTAAGTTCGCCTGACGGTATGCACGTGCACAAATTAACAAACAAATGAGACACGGAAGAAAAGTAAATCACTTAGGTCGTACAGACAGCCACCGCAAAGCGATGATGGCTAACATGGCGTCTTCGCTTATTCTACACAAGCGTATTACAACAACATTGGCAAAAGCAAAAGCATTACGCGGTTATGTTGAGCCACTTTTAACTAAATCAAAAAACGATACTACGCACTCTCGTCGTACCGTATTTAGCTACTTACAAGACAAAGACACTGTGAACATCCTGTTCCGTGAAATTGCTGAGAAAATAGCTAACCGCCCGGGTGGTTACACTCGTATCGTTAAGTTAGAGAACCGTTTAGGTGATAACGCTGAAATGGCGATCATAGAATTGGTTGATTACAACACTGTTTACGGTAAAGACGTTGACGCTAAAGCTGAGAAGAAAACAACACGTAGACGTGGTGGTGCTTCTAAAGCAAAAGCTGAGCCTGCTGCTGCCGCAACAGAAACTGTTGCCCCTGTAGCTGAAGCTGCACCGGCTGTTGAAGAAACTCCTGCTCCTGCAGCTGACGACAAGGAAGAAAATGCTGAAAAAGGCGTATAATTAATTATTCACCTTAAAGTACATAAAGCCTCCCGAATTTCGGGGGGCTTTTTTTGTGCACAACGTTTTGCCGAATTTTAAAACCCCCGGCTACTAATTGGGTTTAAATAGTATAATATAAAAACGTACTATGAACGTAGCAGACCAAATGGTTGAAATGCTGGTAAACGCGGGTATCAAAAGGATATACGCGGTAACAGGTGATAGCTTAAATGAAGTGAACGATGCCGTAAGGCGCGAGGGAAGCATCCAATGGGTGCATGTACGCCACGAGGAAGCAGGCGCGTATGCGGCGGGTGCAGAAGCGCAGCTTACAGGTAACTTAACCTGTTGCGCAGGCAGCAGCGGGCCCGGCCATGTACACTTGATAAATGGTTTGTATGATGCGCACCGTTCGGGCGCGCCGGTTATCGCCATAGCATCAACCGTTCCCAGCTTCGAGTACGGTACCGAATATTTCCAGGAAACTAATACCATTAAACTATTTGATGATTGCAGCTACTATAACCATGTGGCCACCACGCCAAAGCAGTTCCCGCGGATGCTACAGGGGGGCATACAGGCTGCCTTGCACCGTAAAGGAGTATCCGTAATTGGTGTCCCCGGTGATCTGACCAGCATGGATGCCGAAGAGATCACCACATCTACCCAAAATTTTGACCCTGTTGCAGTAACCCGCCCCAATGATGAAGATATTGCCAAGCTTGCCGCGCTGGTTAATCAGCATAAAAAAATCACCATATTTTGTGGGATAGGTGCCGCTGATGCGCATGCTGAGGTTGTTGCCTTATCGCAGATGCTTAACGCGCCTGTAGCCTATTCTTTCCGCTCTAAAATGGATATCCAGTACGATAACCCTAACGAAGTGGGGATGACGGGCCTGCTTGGCCTGCCTTCGGCATATCACAGCATGCATGAGAGCGATTTGCTGATATTGTTAGGTACCGATTTCCCTTACACGCCATTTATGCCTACCGATTGCAAAATTGTGCAGGTAGATATTAAACCCGAACGCATTGGCCGACGTGCTAAGGTTGATGTGGGTTTAAGTGGATCTGTTAAAGATACTTTAGGCGCCCTGTTACAACAGGTAGCACAGCACGAAGATGATAGCTTCCTGAAAGCACAGTTGGAGTTTTACGGGCATGTGAAGGAGAACATGAAGATCTACGTAAAAGATACCGGCAAAAAAGAAAATATCCATCCAGAATATATTACCAGCCTAATAGATGAGTTAGCTACCGGCGATGCCATTTTTACGGTAGATACCGGCATGTCATGCGTGTGGGGTTCGCGTTATATCAATGCTACGGGCAAACGCAAGATGATAGGCTCGTTCAACCACGGTTCTATGGCTAACGCGATGCCGCAGGCTATTGGCGCCGCTTTGGCGTTCCCGAACCGGCAGGTTATTGCTTTGTGTGGCGATGGAGGCCTATCTATGTTAATGGGCGATCTGGCTACCATTACACAATACAACCTGCCAATAAAAATCATCGTGTTCAACAACAGATCGTTAGGGATGGTGAAACTGGAGATGGAGGTTGCAGGCCTGCCCGATTGGCAAACCGAAATGCACAATCCCGATTTCGCGATGGTTGCTAAGGCCATGGGCATAAAAGGTATCACCGTAAAAGACCCTGAAGAGGCCAGGCAGGCATTAATTGAAGCGTTAATATACAAAGGCCCGGCTTTAATAAATATATTTACAGACCCTAACGCATTAGCCATGCCGCCAAAAATAGAATTGGGACAGGTAAAAGGCATGGCATTATCCATGACCAAACTAATGCTGAACGGACGCATGGATGAGGTGGTAGATACCATTAAAGCCAACTATAAACATTTAAAAGATCTTATCTAAATTAATGAATATACGCAGGCAAAACATACTGCTGTTAGTACTTGCCCTTATCACCGTAGGGTTTATAGGCTTATCCGTTTTGGTAGCGATATATCCGTCTATGCCTATTGATCTTAAGGTTTCGGAAGAGATCCAGGAGCACCACAACGTTTTTTTTGATAAGTTGATGTACCTGATAAGCACGCCGGGTTTTATGCCCGAATCGGTGATATTAGTTTTGGGTACCAGCCTGCTGTTTTTCTTGTATAAATATAAAAAAGCAGCGGCGTTTGTGTTGGCAACAGGTTTAACCGGATTGATAAGTACGATTATAAAAGCATTGGTTAACAGGCCACGGCCCTCAAAAGATCTTGTTAAGATTTTGTATGAAACTACCCAGCAAAGCTTCCCCAGTGGGCATGTGTTGTTTTATGTGGTGTTTTTTGGCTTTATGATCCTGTTGATGTTTCAGTTAGATCATATCCCGAATTGGCTTAGATATGCCGTTGGGTTGCTGAGCATATTATTGATATTTAGCATCCCTTTCTCGCGCATTTACCTGGGCGCACATTGGTTTACCGATGTAGTGGGTGGGTTTTTGTTAGGCCTGCCTTGCCTGTGTCTATTATCGTGGCTTTATTTACGCAAACCAGCCGCTAAACAGGAAGCACCCGTAGCAGAAACGAAATAATTACTCATCTAAAAGTTCATAATTATCTGATTAGCAGTCTGATAGTGTAATTTTTAGGCAAGACTAAAAATTAGATTGTTGATTATCAGCGTGTTCATGGAAATGCTGCTTATGTTTACACCGTGAACGTGAACACTATCTACGCTTCATTAATCCTACTATACTTTTATTCAACAATAATTATCATTAATTTCAGGTCGTTAAAAACCTGCTAATAACCACAATGCCTGCAACCGTAGCAACTAAACAACGCATCCAGTCTATAGACATTCTTCGCGGTGTAATTATGCTGATCATGGCGATAGACCATACCCGCGACTATTTCCACTTAGCAGGCGCCACCAGCGACCCAACCAACCTTGCAACCACAACCCCGCTGCTGTTTTTCACTCGTTGGATAACGCACTTTTGCGCGCCAACTTTTGTATTCCTGAGCGGGTTATCGGCATACCTTGCCGGCACGCGCCGCACAAAAAGCGAATTAAGTAGCTTCCTCATCAAACGTGGCTTTTGGCTTTTATTTGTAGAGGTTGCAATTATCACACTCGCGCTTACGCTAAATCCATTCTATAATGTAATAGGGCTGCAGGTAATATGGGCTATAGGGCTAAGTATGATATTGCTCGGGCTTATGGTTCGTTTGCCCTTGCGTGTCATTGGAGTGATAGGCTTAATTATCATTATAGGGCACGATATGCTCAACAACCTTAAATTAACACCTAATAGTGCCGAAGACGTGCTGATGAAACTATTTTTTACAGCCCGCGGAACAGTACTCCCGCTTGATAAAACACACATCGTATTTGCACTTTACGCCGTTATCCCATGGACGGGGGTCATGCTTTTGGGTTATGCCTTTGGTAGTTTGTACCACGCCAAATATAAACCCGAGAACCGGAAAGCAATTCTGCTCATTTGCTCTGCCTTAATGTTCTTGTTATTTTTAGCCTTGCGACTGGTAAATATCTACGGCGACCCGGCGCCATGGTCGGTACATCAAACGGGTGTTTACACATTCCTGTCGTTCATCAATGTGAGCAAATACCCGCCATCGTTAGATTATTGCTTGCTTACGCTATCCGTAGCGCTGCTGGTACTGGCCTTTACTGAAAACGCGATGGGGAAACTGGCCGGCTTTTTTAAAGTTTACGGCAGCGTGCCCTTCTTTTATTATGTGTGCCATTTCTACCTCATCAGGATACTCACAATGATCGTATTCTTTGTACAAGGCTATAAAACCTCGCAAATTGAAACGCCCGATGCGCCTTTTCTGTTTACACCACCAGGTTTTGGATTTAGTTTGGGATGGGTGTATTTGATTTGGCTGTGTATCATACTTAGCCTATATTACCCGTGTAAATGGTTTTCCAATTACAAGAAAACCCACAAGCAGTGGTGGCTAAGTTATTTGTAGGATAGCTATTTTATATACTGCTGAATAACCTGCTGTAACTGGTTGGCCTGCATTACACCGCTTTGGCGCCATTTGCTTTCACCGTTCTGGAAGATCATGAGGGTGGGTACGCTTTGTACACGGTAGGCATTTGCCGCTGCCGGGTTTTTATCGATATCTATTTTAATAATGGTGACCTTATCGCCAAGGGCGTCTTTTACCTGTTTCAAAATTGGCGGCATCATTTTACACGGGCCGCACCACTCGGCAGCAAAATCTACTAATACGGGTTTGTCTGAAGCTATAATATCCTGGAAGTTTGCCATTGCTGTATCTCCTTTTAGTAATAACGTTAAAGGTGACAATACGTTTCTACAGATTGATCATTTATATGCCATATATGTTGCGTACCTACGGCACGCAAAACTGATTTGGTTATGTTGCTACAAAGCGTTAGTCCCTACGGGACACGGGGGGATTGCTGTGGTTGCATTAACGCTTTGATGTATTTTTTAAAGATGCCCCATCGGGGCTACCGCTTTGTAGAAACATAAGCAAAGTGTCTTTTGCTCCGTGGGAGCTACCTTTGGCGCTTTTGCGATAAACAAATATTAATGCATTACTTTCTTTCGTTCGGGTTTCAAAATGTTACTATCCTCCAGCCAGTCGGCCAGGCGTTGCGGCCAGTTATTGATGGATTTTAATTTGCGATTGGTGCCCATATTAAAGGCATGGTCACCGCGCGCGTACATATGCATTTCTACAGGTACTTTTGCTTCGCGATAACGTTGCAGCAGTTGGATAATGGGTAACGAGCAGCAGGCATCATCGTTAGCGGCAACCAAAAAAGCGGGTGGCGCATCCGCCGGAATCTTCTCTGGTACAAAGCCCGGGCCCGGATAAACCTGTACAATAAAATTGGGCTTGGCGCCGGCGCGATCTATCTTATCAACGGCTTTCGGGTCGCCCTGCCAGCCACTAAAAGCAACCATATCCACCACCTCGCCACCTGCCGAGAAGCCCATCATGCCGATCCGGTTGCTATCTATATTAAACTCCGCGGCGCGGCTGCGAACCAGGCGCATAGCACGGTAAGCATCCTGTTTGGGGTGGATGTCTACCTTGTATGGCGACAATGTATCTCTGCCTAAACGGTATTTCAATACAAAAACGGTTACGCCCAAATCATTGTAGAACTTAGCAGGTGCAACGCCTTCGGAATTAAATACCAACAGGCGGTGGCCGCCACCTGGACATACAATTACGGCAGCGCCATTTGCTTTGCCTGCAGGTGGCAAATAAACGGTTAGTGACGGATTGTGGATATTTTTTACCCAGTAGTCCTTAGCCTGTTCGGGCTCATTGCGGCGGTTCTCGAAGCCGGGGGCACCTTTGGCCCAAAGTGGTATCACAGTTTGCGCCTGCAATGCATAACTACACAGCATCAGTATAAACAAAACCTGATAGAACGATCTCGGTGTTTTCATGATGCAATTTAAGTTATTTACTCATAAATGGTTTCCACCATTCCGAATTGTATGGGCCTTTTACCTCGGTAGGTTTACCGGGTTGGGGCAAAAATAGGTTGATATTTTTTTCTTCGCCAAACTTCACCAACCGTTCGCCGGGTTCAAACCAGGCGTGTGGGGCCAGGTTAAAAGTGGCCCAGTGTAAAGGCATCATCAGTTTGCCTTTAAGGGCAAGGTGGGCGTTGGTGGCATTATCCGGCCCCATGTGGATATCAGGCCAATTCGTACCGTAAGCACCTATCTCTAACATGGTAAGATCGAACGGGCCGAAGGCTTCGCCTATCTCGGCGAACCCCGGGAACCAACCTGAATCGGCACCGAAAAATATGTTATGCTGTGGCCCTTTTATCACCCATGATGCCCAAAGTGTTTCGTTGCGGTTGATGATACCACGGCCCGAAAAATGCCTTGATGGTGTAGCCGTAATGTTGCAGTCACCTATCATCACGCTATCGCCCCAATCCACCTCGTGGATATAGTTTTTAAGGATACCCCAATCTTCGAGATATTTGCAAACACCTATAGGGGTGATGAACCGGATGGGCTTGCCAGCAAAGAATTTAATGGTGGCTTTATCCAGGTGGTCGTAATGATCATGCGATACGATCACCACATCTAACGGCGGCAAGTCTTCGAGTGCTATCGGTGGCTGGAAAAACCTTTTAGGCCCAAATGCCTGCGAGAAAGATACCCGCTGGCTCCAAACCGGATCAGTTAAAATACGGATGCCATCAACCTCTATCAGTAAACTACTGTGCCCAACCCACGTTATTCGTAGGCCGCTTGCAGGTGGCTTTTGGTAAACAGATACATCCGTTTTAGGGACAGTTATTGGTATTTTTGGGACGTTTTCGGCCTTGTTATTAATGTATTCCCGTAGTATTGGGATCATCACGCCTAAACCGGCTTCTTCGGTGGGTATAGGATTTAAAAATTTACGTCCCTGTTTTTTTGCTCCGGCTAAACTCATAAACAATTATAAAACTTGTGGTGCTATTTTAATTATATAACGATGAAAGATTGCTTACAGATGGCTGTAACAGCAATTATATCTTAAAAAAGTTGATGGCAGCATCACAAAATGCCAATAATTGTGCAGGGAGTTCTGCTGATTGATATGGCTCCGACGCGTTAAAAACGTGATCAGCAGTGGGTATCACTACCAACTGTGCAAGTGGCTGCGCTCCGTACAAAAGTTCGGCATGGCTAAGGGGCACGCTGGTATCGGCATCACCATGTATAATTAACCAGGGTTGGGTTATTTCTGATGCCCTTAGCGGGATATCCAACCTTGTAGGGTTGTCATCCAGATCTTTTAACAATGACGATTTGTAGGGCATGTTTTGGCCAGTGCGCGAGTTTTTCATATACATGACGCCCTGTAAACGCCATTGTTTTTCGGCATCTTTTGGCCAAAGGTTATGGAAGCTGGAGATGGCGGCCATGGTAACCAGTTTTGCTATCCGTTTATCCTCGGCTGTTTTTACAATGCTGATGCCACCACCCAGGCTATGGCCAATAACATACACGCTTTTCACACGCGGAATGGCCGAGCCGCCGCAGGCGAAATCTATTACCGATTTCAGGTCTTCCAGCTCAAAAGAAAATGTGTTATCGCTAAAGGCTATCAGGTCGGCAAATTCGGTAGGCTTATCTGCCGTGGTGCCGTTATGCGAAAAGTTGAATTTGAGGAAACGGAAACCATTTTCTGCAAAATAGTTGGCAACCAGGTTATGCGCGCCCCAATCCTTAAACCCCCTGATGCCATGGGCAAATATCACCAGCGGCGCATAAGGGTGCAGCGTATCATAGGTTATATCGGCCGCCATACCACGGCCTTTAGCGCCGGGGATGGTATAATGTTGCTTAACGATCATGGCCCGAAAATTACGGCTTTTGATGCGAAATGTAGCAAGTACAAATAGTAATGCCCCTTTATATTTAGGATAACGGGCATTACTACTGTATTGATTAGCTGTTATTCGCCAACAACAGAAGGAACAGGTTCTTGTACAACTATTTTATCAGCGTTGTCCTTGTCGTTTTTTTGCGTTTTAGCGCCGGTAAAAAAGCTTAAGCCAAAGGCCAACAGCAATAGGGGTATAGCCATCCAGATTATTTCATGAATGCCGTATTTTGCGATGACAAAGCCGCCCAGTAAAGCACCCACAGATATGCCGATGTTGTAACATGATGTGAGCAGGCTGTTTACAAATTCTAATGAACTATGTGGTACACTTTGGGTAGTGCGGATATTAGGGACTAAAAAACCACCGGTATGTATCATTCCCCAAAAAGCAACAATAAATACCATGGGTATAAAAATACTGCCAAAATAATAGGCCAATAATTGTACGGCGATCAGCAAGATAAAAAAGAACCTGCTGGCCAGTATCACATTTTTACCAAGAGCAATCCCCATTAGCCAATTACCGGCAATACCCATACCGCCAAACAAAAGCAGCATGATGCTGATTTGAGCACCGTTCATGTATGAGATTTTTTCGAGATATGCAGCCAGGTAGCTGTAACTTGAAAACATGGCAGCGAGGGTAAGAACAGTTGAAACAAGATTAAGCCACAGCTTGGTGTCCTTTAGTACGTATAGTTGGCTTTCTGCCGCTTTATCTTTATTACCAGGCATAGAAGGTACAAAAAATAGCAACCCCAAAAACGCAATCGAGCTTATAAAGCTTGTAAGAAAAAAGGATGCCTGCCAGTTATGAAAAAAATCGGCAGCGTATGTGGTAAGCGGGACACCCAATACTGTGGCGATGCTAAGGCCGGTCATCACTATTGACACAGCTTTGGCGCCCCCTTGTTTAAATGCTACAGCTAAAGATATATTCCAAAATAAAGGGTGAAAAAATGCCGGTAATATCCTGGCGATCATGAGTATCGTAAAGTTTGGAGAAAAAGCAGAAAGCAAGTTTGATAATATAAACACACCCAATACCAGGCACAGCAAAAATTTGCGGTTTATTTTGGTGGTAAGTGCCGTTATAAACGGCGATGATATAGCAACAGTTAGTGCAAAAGCGCTTAATAACCAACCAGCCGTATCAATTGATACCTTAAACTCGCGGCTAATAGTAGGTAAAATGCCAATGACACCAAATTCGGTTGTAATGATACCAAACGCTCCCAGTGCTAATATGTAAATTGATCTTTTCATGTGGTTTAATATTCAAGTATTCAAATGTTTCGATATATGTAAGTGGTATTTAGTGAGGTTCGATAAAAGGCTCTAATCTTTCAGTTTGTTAAGGCAATCGATGTACTCGTCAAGTACTTGCTGGTTCAGTACGTATTTAAGATTGCGGCCTTCTTTTTGGGGAAGTAAAAGTTCGGCATCAACCAATTGCTTTAGGTGATGCGAAACCGAAGGCTGTGTAAGATCAAGCAGATCATTCACTTCGGCGCAATAAAGGCAATCTTTCTTTTTTTTAAATTCCTGTAAAATAGCTATCCGGCTGGTGTCGCTTAGTGCCCGTGATATTTTCTCTATTTTTTTATTGTCCATTATTTTCAACCGATCATTTTTATAACGTGATGATCGATTTGATAATGCAAAGGTATATAATATTATAGATAGATAGAAATGTATCTATGTGTTTTTATTTTAGAATTATAACTTTAATTCATTAAAGTGATGTTGTAAAAGCTGATTAATGAAAAACTTACCATATTGCGGTATAAAATGTTTTACGATGATATTAAGATTGTTCATTGTTTTTTTATTCGTTTCGGGTATGGTCTCAGCCCAAAAGAAACAGGTAATGTTTCCCCCGCCGGTACTGGGAATGCATTTTCCTGAATTTATTGATTTTTGTAAAGTTCCTGAACATAAAAAGGAATTGGTATATACACGATTTTACTATAGTGGTACAGATGAATACTGGAGTATTTATTCAATGGAAAAACAATGCAATAGTGTAAAGGCTGAGTTAGATATACCTGAAAACGTTGAAAGATGGAATAAGTATAAGCACTATTTTAAAGAGATACACGACCATTACTGGGATAGATATTTGATAATAGATGCTGTGGGTACGTATGATGATAGCAATAAAACCGGGTATGGCCACTTAGGGACCAACCCGGCTAACTTTGTTGTAAAATATTTAGTAGATGTGCAACAGGTTATTAAAGTTAAAAAGAAGAATTCCTCTAAACCTTCTTCCCGTTAAAAGTTATCCCGTAAAGGTCCGTTCTCCTGTCCTTTAAATTTTGCACACTGCCATACTCGTGCAGGGCGCTTAGTACCGAAAGGTCCACATCCGCAATAACGATCATCTCGCTGTTCGGTGTAGCTTCGGACTGGATGCCATTTGTAGGGAAACCAAAATCTGACGGCGTAAACACAGCCGACTGCGCATAAGAGATATCCATGTTATTTACGTTAGGCAGGTTACCTACACAGCCGGCAATGGCTACGTAACATTCATTTTCAACAGCACGTGCCTGGGCGCAAAATTTAACGCGGTTGTAACCATTTTGGGTATCGGTAAGGAAAGGCACAAACAGGATCTGCATATCCTGGCTGGCAAGGATGCGTGATAACTCCGGGAACTCCACATCATAACAGATGAGGATACCTATACGGCCTGCATCAGTATCAAATACCTTAAGATCGCTGCCGCCGCGCATCCCCCATGAATTGATTTCTGACGGGGTAGGGTGCAGCTTCACACTTTCCTCCATACTGCCATTGCGGCGGAATAGATACGAAACGTTATACAAGGAATCATCCTTGATACAAGGCATACTGCCTGATATGATATTTACATTATAAGATACCGCCAATTTAGAGAAGGCCTGGGTAATAGGTTCGGTAAATTTAGCCAGTTCGCGCATGGCTTTGGCCGCGTCCATGTGGTTGTACTCGGCCATTAATGGCGTATTAAATAACTCCGGGAACAGCACAAAATCCGACTGGTAATCGCTCACCGCGTCAACAAAATATTCCGCATGTTTCATCAACTCGCTAATGTTGTTGTAGGGGCGCATCTGCCATTGCACCAACCCGATACGCACAACCGTTTTTTGGTTGATGACCGAGCTAATCTCTTCGTAATAAACGTTATTCCATTCTATCAGCGTAGCAAAACCTTTTGAACGGGCATCCTCGGGCAGATAATTACGCAAGATCTTACGCACGTGGAAATCATTAGATAGCTGGAACGAAAGTGTAGGGTCGAAGATCTCTTTATATTTTACCTTATCGATGTATTGCTTTGGCGTGAGTTCGGCCTGGACTTTTTGATAATTAGGGATGCGGCCGCCGGCAATAATACTTTTCAGGTTCAGTTTTTCGCAAAGGGCTTTTCGGGCATCATACAAACGGCGTGCAAGGCGCAAACCGCGATATTTTGGATGGATAAAAACCTCGATACCATATAGTACGTCGCCCTTATCGTCGTGGGTTTTAAAGCTGCCGTTACCGGTAATTTGCTTGTAGGTGTGGGTATCACCGTACTTATTATAATCTACAATAATAGCTAACGCGCAGCCTACTACCTCACCGTTAACAGTAACACAAACTTGCCCGTCGGGAAATAGCTTGATCAACTTTTTAATAGAGGCCATATCCCAATGGTCGTCCTCCATATCGGTGTAGGCCGATTTCATTGATTTTTTTAATTCCTGGTAGTCCAGTACCTCCAGGGTACGTAGTTCGATGCTTTGCAGATCCATTTTCCTGTAACGGAGATGTGGAAGGAATGTTTGAATTAAGGTACCAAGTAGTTATTATAAAGTCGCAAATTTACTCACCCCGACCACGCTACGCTGGTCGACCCTCTCTGCTGTGCAAAGAGGGTGGGGAAAGAAATGAAAAAGCCTTACCCTCTTTCCGCGTAGCGAAAGAGCGGGTGGTAGAGCGAAGCAATGACCGGGTGAGTAATATATACTACTTGCGATGCCACCAGGCCCACAGCATCAGCACTGGCTGCAACAGTAACCGCGCCCAGGCAATTGCAGGCGTAACCCACAGGTTGCCCACTTTTACCGGGGCGTTTAAAAGCATAGTGATATGCACCGGCATAAACGCCAGTAACATAAGCATTATGCCATATGAGGCAACCTTACGTGTTTTTGGCCGTATCAACATTAGCGCGAGCAAAACTTCGAAGAAACCGGCCAGGTAATTCAAGATCACCGGGGCAGGTAAATACGAGGGAATGATGCGGAGATATCCCTGCGGATGTATAAAGTGATTGGCCCCGGCTAAAACATAGCCGGCCACCAAAATTACAAGACTGATGTTTTTTAATATTCGCATTTTTAATTGTTCAATCGATTGATTGGGAAGAATAATTGTAAAAATATGGCTTTTTATTGATAAAAACACATTATTTATAATCATTCTAAATGCACCTGTATGACAAATAATTGACACTGCATCTAACAAGGTATATTACTTTTGTTGGGTCAAAATATAAAACTGCTTTGAAGTATTTAAAAGTTATCGCTTTTACACATAAACACATTGAGCTGAAGGAATTGGGACGACTGGTGCTATGCCAGGAAAGCCTGACCGACAAGCTTCGTGATGTTAAAGCACGTTTTGCTATTGATGAGATCTTTTACTTATCTACCTGTAACCGGGTAGAATTTGTGTTTTCTACCCCGCAAGTTATTGACAAGGCCTTTGCACACGAGTTTCTTTCTTCTTTAGAAACTGGCCTTTGTTCGCACTCAACCACAACTTTCCTTGATGCCGCTTCTATTTACGAAGGGCAGGACGCCATGAACCATTTGTTGCGTACCTCATGCTCTTTAGAAAGCCTGATAGTTGGCGAGAAAGAAATTTTAGCCCAGTTACGCAAAGCTTACGAAGATTGCCGCGGGGCTGGCCTAACCGGCGATAAACTGCGTGTAACCATGGAGTGCGTGGTAAAGGCAGCCAAAGAGGTTTATACCCACACCAATATTTCAAAAAATCCAATTTCGGTAGTATCATTAGCTTACCGTAAGTTAAAAGACCTAAAACTTTGCGCTAACGCCCGCATCCTTATTATCGGTGCCGGCGAAACCAACCGCAATATTTCTAAATACCTTCAAAAACATAAATTCTCCAACTTCTCGGTTTTTAACCGCACACTCTCGAAAGCACAGCAATTGGCTAACGATCTTGGCGGCCAGGCTTATGAGCTTCACGAGCTTAAGAATTTTAAAGGCGGCTTTGATGCCATCATCACCTGTACATCTGCAGTAGAGCCTATCCTTACAAAAGAGATCTACACTTCGCTTTTAAATGGCGATACCGATAAAAAAACCATTGTAGACCTCGCTATCCCTAATGATACCGCGCCGGAAGTGCTGGAGCAATTTGATGTGAACTTTATTGAAGTACACAGCCTTAACGAAATTGCCAAGAAAAACCTGCAGGAGCGTTACCAGGAACTGGTACATGCCGAAGCCATCATAGAGCAAAATATTGCCGAGCATTTGGTGATGCTTAAACAGCGAAAAATTGAGCTGGCAATGCGCCAGGTGCCGGAAAAGATCAAAGACATCCGCAATAGCGCTATTAATATTGTTTTTGCCGAAGAGGTACAAAGCCTTGATAAAGAATCGCGCGAGATACTGGAGAAGGTGATCAACTACATGGAAAAAAAATATATCAGCGTCCCCATGATCATGGCGAAGGATATATTGATCAATAATAACTAAGCTTTTCTTTCTATCAAATAATTGCGTTATTAGCTTAATTAACGTAATGATATGAGCCTTTTTACTCCAAATATTACTGTATCAAATTCCATTCCGCAAGAGATTAAAATTTACTATTCTAAAGATTTTGCCATCATCAGTATTTTATTTCTATGCGTATTTGTTGGCATAGGAATATTTTGGTTTGCTATTGGGCATGTTTTATTAGGAACGATAGTTTGTTTGATTCCCTTGTGCTTAATAGTTGTAAAAGCGAGAGGGCTTGTAAACAATAAACCACAGGTAATCATCAATACAGCAGGTATCCAAACTGCAAATATACCTTTTTACGATTGGGCTAAAATTTCGGATGAACGTGTATCCGGTGAGTACACAGGGAGGGGTGCAAGGCCGACATTAGAATACACCCACTCTAAAGGCAAAGAAAAGGTGATGATTGAGCCTTTGAATATACGGCCGCAGGACCTTGATATACTTTTGAAATATTATAGAAAGCCCTGGGAGTTTCGTAACGTATAACATTTACCTTTTGCCTATTCTTAACAATATTAGTCAGCCTACTTTCATATCCTTAATTAATACTATATTACTGTGCATAAAAAATTAAATTTGTACTGTAAAATTTATCCCCTTGGACAGAACAGTAATAATAGGAACGCGTGGCAGCGATTTAGCTTTATGGCAGGCCAACTTTGTAAAAGATAGCCTGGCCGCAATTAACATTACCGCCGAACTTAAAATTATAAAAACACAGGGCGACCGTATACTTAACCTCAGCTTTGATAAGCTGGAGGGTAAGGGCTTTTTTACTAAGGAATTAGAAGAAGAATTATTGGCAGGTACTATAGATCTTGCTGTGCATTCGCACAAGGACCTGCCAACAGAAAACCCTCCGGGACTCATTATCGCAGCAGTTTCAGAACGGGAAGACCCGGCTGAACTGTTGTTGATCTTGAAAGATGTGGTTGATGTACGCCAAAAGCTATCCGTTAAGTTTGGGGGCTTGGTAGGTACATCATCAAACAGGCGCAAAGCGCAGTTGCTTGCCGTGCGCCCCGACCTGGAAATAGATGAACTGCGGGGCAATGTGCCTACCCGGATAGGTAAACTACGCGACGAAAAGTACGATGCCATTATGCTGGCAAAGGCAGGCGTTACCCGTTTAGGTATCGACCTGAGCGAGTTTCACGTAGAGGAACTTACCGCTACCGAATTTATACCTGCACCGGCACAGGGCGCATTAGCCATTCAGATCCGCGAAAGCAATACCGATTTATTTGAGGCTTTGCAGGCACTAAACCACCCGGATGTAGCCGAGGAGCTTTCTTTGGAGCGCGGCGTATTAAAAATGTTTGGGGGTGGCTGCCACCTGCCATTAGGCGTTTACTGCCGTAGGGATGATGGGAAATTCCAGGTGTTTACCTCAAAGGCAGAAGCCGGAGATGAATTTCCTGACCGATACTTTATTGAGAGCGCTACCCTTGATGGTGTTGCAGAGAAAATTGTCGCCCGTTTTGCAAAAGACCGGAAATTCCCGTCGAAAGTTTTTATCTCGAGAGATATATCGGCTACAAGTTATTTTCGTAAGGCGCTCGAAAAACATAAGATAGAGATAGAGGCGCGTTCGCTGATCCGAACCGTGCCGGTTATCACCAAATTTGATTCGTACATAATGAGAAATATCGACTGGGTGTTTTTTACCAGTAAAAACGCTGTCGAATATTTCTTTAAGTTATCACCTCAATTCCCTAAAAAAATAAAGTTTGGGGTAATGGGTGCAGGTAGCGAAGATATGCTGCGCCGCAACGGCCACTTTGCAGATTTTGTTGGCGAAAGCAATGATACTGTAGATGTAGCCGCCGACTTTGCCGCACTGGCAAACGGAACAACCATCCTGTTCCCGGGTGCCGATAGCCCGATGAGGAGCATTCAGCAGGGCTTATCTGCCGAAACAAAAATAATTGACCTGCCCGTTTACGAAACCGTACTGGAAGAAGGTGTAGAGCCAACCGGTGCCGATGTGGTGGTATTTACCAGCCCAAGCAATGTGGAAGCCTACTTTGCCGATAACCTGCTGGAACCGCAGCAAAAGGTGATAGCCATTGGCAAATCAACCGGTAAAAAGTTTGATGAAATGGGCGTAAAATATACCCTGCCCTTCTCTCCCGACGAGGTTGGACTGGCAGAGGCAGTGTTTGGGATATAAGCACCACCCAGCCTTCCAATTATAGGGGGCTTACAATAGGGCTTTTAAATTTAAATAAAAAGTCTCCCCTATCGGGGGAGATTTAGAGGGGGCTATATGTTACAACGACCAAGAAGAAACCGTAAGAGTGAAGTTATCCGCCAGATGGTGCAGGAAACGCATGTTAGCGCGGCTAACCTGATTTTCCCGCTGTTTATTGTGGAGGGCGAGAGCCAGAAAACCGAGGTGAAATCTATGCCGGGTATTTTTAGATATTCGATAGATAACCTGCTGCGCGAGGTAGAAAGCTGCATGAAACTGGGTTTAAACTCTTTCGACCTTTTCCCTAATATAGACGAGGCGTTAAAAGATAAATATGCTACAGAAAGCCATCGCGACGAGAGCCTTTACCTGCGGGCTATCCGTTCGGTTAAAAAAGAATTTCCGGAGGCTTGTGTGATAACCGATGTAGCGATGGACCCCTACAGCAGCGATGGCCACGATGGCCTTGTTGAAAATGGCGAGATCCTGAACGACGAAACATTAGAGATACTTGGTAAGATGGCCCTGGCCCATGCCCGTAGTGGTGCCGATATTATAGCGCCATCAGATATGATGGACGGCCGTGTGGGGTATATCCGTAAAACATTGGATGATGCCGGTTTTACAGGCGTATCTATCATGTCGTACTCGGCTAAGTATGCCAGTGCTTTTTACGGTCCGTTTAGGGATGCGTTAAACTCTGCCCCTAAATTTGGCGATAAAAAAACTTACCAGATGAACCCCGCCAACCAGCGAGAGGCTTTGATAGAAGCCCGTTTGGACGAGGCAGAAGGTGCCGATTTTCTGATGGTAAAACCGGGCTTGCCTTACCTGGATGTCATCAAATTATTAAAAGACAATACAGAACTACCCATTGCTGCCTATAATGTAAGCGGCGAATACGCCATGATAAAAGCAGCGGTACAAAACGGCTGGCTGAACGAGCGGCGCTCGGTTACCGAGGTGCTGACCAGTTTCCACCGAGCCGGTGCCAGCGCGATATTAACCTATCACGCCAAAGAGGTGTTGTTGAATAAGTGGTTGTAAGTATAAAATAATATGTCATTGCGAGGAGCGTAGCGGCGTGGCAATCTCGTCGCGTCAATAAGCAAGCGACGAGATTGCCGCGCTATCGCTCGCAATGACAATTTTGAACAAACAAAATGAGCATACCTGATATAAGCAGAGCAAAATCTGCAGCATTGTACGAAAAAGCGAAGACCTATTTCCCGGGCGGGGTAAACTCGCCGGTAAGGGCGTTCAAATCTGTTTACGGTACCCCTCTTTTTATCGAAAAGGGAGATGGTAGCCATATTTGGGATGCCGATGGTAACGAGTTTATTGATTTTTGCTGCTCGTGGGGGCCGCTTATTTTAGGGCATAACAATGCCGCAGTTCGTAATAAAGTGATGGAGGTAATGCAGAATGGCATGTCTTTCGGTGCGCCTACGGCTTTAGAGAACGAACTGGCCGAGCTGATCCTCAGTAATAATAACTTTATCCAAAAAATCCGTTTTGTAAGCTCGGGTACCGAGGCGGTCATGTCCGCTATAAGGCTGGCAAGGGGTTATACCAAACGCGATAAGATTTTGAAGTTTGAAGGTTGCTATCACGGCCACACCGATGCTTTACTGGTTAAGGCCGGCTCTGGACTGGTTACGTTTGGGGAAACATCATCAGCAGGTGTGCCAAAGGCCTTTGCAGATGAAACCATAGTTGTATCGCTTAACGATAAAAAAGCCCTGCAAGAGGCCTTTGAAGAGTTTAAGGGGCAAATCGCGGCCGTTATTATCGAGCCTGTTCCCGCTAACAATGGCTTGCTTTTACAAACGCAGGATTATTTAAACCACCTGCGACAAATTTGTACCGATAACGGCACCATGCTGATATTTGATGAGGTGATCTCAGGCTTCCGTGTGGGCTTTGAAGGTGCAGCGGCTTATTACAACATCCAACCGGATATCATTACTTATGGTAAAATCATCGGTGGTGGTTTGCCTGTTGGCGCCTACGGTGCATCGGCAGAAGTGATGGATCATATCTCGCCGGTGGGTTCGGTTTACCAGGCAGGTACTTTATCCGGCAACCCGGTTGCTATGGCGGCGGGCATCGCGCAACTAACTGAACTATTAAAACCCGGCTTCTATGAGGATTTGCATGCCAAAACGGCAGGCTTTGTAAAGGCTATAGAAGTTTTTGTAGCCGAACGCAGTTATGGATTAAAAATATTTACCATCGGTTCTATCTTTTGGTTCGCCTTTACCGATCAGGAAAGCATAACAACTGCCGAGCAAATTGACCCGGCAAGTATGATTAAGTTTAAAGAAATGCACCGCGAACTGATTAACAGGGGCATTTATTTTGGCCCGTCGGGCTACGAAGTTGGCTTTATATCGGCAGCACACACCTATGCTGATTTAGAAACCACAAAAACAGCTATATTTGATAGTCTGGATATTGTATTCAGATAGTTGGCAGTAAACGGTTAGCAGTTTGCATAGTATCTGCCAACTGCAAGCTACCAACTGTAAACTTGGAATAAGTTATGAAAAAAACACTCGTTATATTTTATGCCATCATCATTTATGCCGTTGCAGAACTGATATGGTGGGGGTACATGCTGGTGCACCTAAACCCAAGCCGTAAGGGCATGATCATGGGCGAAGGCTGTATGTTTGTGACCGTGTTTTTAGTTGGCGCATACTTTTTACACCAGTCGCTAAACAAGGAAGCCAAGTTACAGGAGCAGAAAAAGAACTTCCTGCTTTCGGTAACGCACGAACTTAAATCGCCGCTGGCCTCTATTAAAATATTACTGCAAACCATTCAAAAGCGCGACCTTTTGAAAGCACAGATCCTAGATTTTATTGATAAATCGCTGCTTGATGTGGAGCGTTTGGATGATATGGTAGAGAATATGCTGCTGGCATCTAAGATAGATAACCGTTCATATAGTTTCCCAAAAGCCAAGTTTAACTTATCTGTTTTGGTGGATAGTATTGTAAACCGACTGCAGATAAGTAAATGTGATTGCAATCAGCAGATCATTAATGCCGAAATAGAGCCGAAAATTGAAATAACAGGTGACAAATTTGCATTAACATCCGTTGTTACTAACCTGGTGGAGAATGCTGTGAAATATTCGAGCCCTTGCGAAACCGTAAATGTGAAGCTATTTGAGAAGGAAGGTAAAGTTTACTTTCAGGTGGCAGACCATGGCATAGGTATTGCAGACAATGAGAAGCCACGTATTTTTGATAAATTTTACCGTGTAGGCAGCGAAGATACACGAAATACAAAAGGCACAGGTTTGGGTTTATACATTGTAAAAGAAGTATTGGATAAGCACCAGGCCAGCATAAAAGTTAAAGACAACCGCCCTGCCGGGAGTGTATTTGAAGTAGTATTTGCATTAACCTAAATCATGGAGACCATGCCAAACAAAAAAAGAATTTTATTAGCCGAAGACGAAGATCATTTGTTAGAGGCCATCAAGTTAAACCTGGAGCTGGAAGGTTATAAAGTTTCTACAGCAAACAACGGTAAAAAGGCCCTCCAGATTTTTAAAGAAGAGCGCTTTAACCTGGTGATATTAGACGTAATGATGCCCGAGATAGACGGCTTTGTGGTTGCAGAAACCATCCGCCTGGAAAACTCTGAGGTGCCTATCATGTTCCTTACCGCGAAAAACACTAACGAAGATAAAATATCGGGCCTTAAAAAAGGTGCTGATGATTACCTGACCAAACCCTTTAACCTGGAAGAACTGATCCTTCGTGTAAACAACCTGGTAAAACGCAGCCTAAAAGGCGATGACCTTAAAGAGTTTAACAGTTACAAGATTGGTGATAAAACCATCCACTTTAACTCGTTCGAACTGGTTAACGGCGATGAAAGCATCACCCCTTTAACTAAAAAGGAAACCATGCTGCTTAAGCTTTTGATAGAACGCCGTAACGAGGCGGTATCGCGCGAGCAGATCTTGGAAACCGTATGGAATTATGACGTTTACCCGTCAACCCGTACTATCGATAACTTTATCCTAACCTTCCGTAAGTACTTTGAACCGGATCCTAAAAACCCGGTTTATTTTCACTCGATACGTGGCGTAGGTTATAAATTTACCGATAACCAGCACTAATACATGTTTACAAACAGGGCACGAATATTAGTAACCGGGCTTTTTATTATATCGCTGGCTTTTGTGCTTAAGTACAAGGTTTATGAGCTGGCAGCGGTTAACGTAATGTTTATTGGGCTGTTGATATGGGGCTACTTTAAACAGGGTACCATTGTACTAGCTGCAAAGGCGTTCCACCAAAAGGATTACGATAAGGCCGAGAGCCTGTTAAAACAAGTACCGAAACCCGAGTGGCTTAGCAAAAGGCGACGCGGGTTTTACGAGTTTATATACGGCGGTGTTTGCCTGCAAAAACGGGAATATGCCGAGGCTGAGCAACACTACGAGATAGCCGCCCTGTACCCGCTCCGCAGCGCTAATGATCATGTGGCCGCGTTGGTACATGTGGCAAACATAAATGTACGTAACGGTAATTTTGAAAAAGCTAAAGCATACCTGCAGCTTACCGAAAAACATAAAGAAAATATAACTGCCAAGATGAAGGACGTGATCCAAAAGGTTGAGCAGGAACTTAGAAAACACTAAAACAAAGGGGCAAGATAGTAAGGGCCATGAACCAAGATTTTTTGTCTTGCGTCCTGACTCTTGTTATCTTGCCTCTCCACAAACATGAAAGATTCGTTATTTTTAAAAGCCGCATTTTCAGAGAAAACAGAACGACCACCCGTATGGATGATGCGCCAGGCCGGCCGCTTTATGCCCGAGTACTGGGAGATCAAGAACAAATACTCGTTCCTGGAAATGTGCAAAACGCCTGAACTGGCCGCCGATGTTACCATGCTGCCTGTTGATCTGTTAGATATAGACGCGGCTATTCTGTTTTCGGATATATTGGTTACCGGAGAAGCTATGGGCGGCGACTTAAGCTTTACACAAGGCGTAGGCCCTAAGTTTGCCAACCCCGTACGCACACAAGCCGATATTGACGCTTTAGAAACCAATGTTGGCGATAGGTTACAATATGTGGCCGATGCTATCAAGGTGATTCAGCAACGTTTAAATGGCCGCATCCCGTTGATAGGTTTTGCAGGTGCACCGTTCACCGTAATGAGCTACCTGGTAGAAGGCGGGTCTTCAAAAGATTTTAAACTGACCAAACTGATGCTGCATAACCACCCGGAAATGGCGCACCAGTTATTATCAAAAATTGCTACAGTAACTGCAGATTACCTTAACCTGCAAATTGCAGCGGGTGTTAACGCCGTGCAGATCTTCGATAGCTGGGCACAGGCATTATCATGGGATGATTATACCGAATTCTCACACCGTTATATCGTAGAGATCATCAGCAAACTTAACAGAAAGGATATCCCGGTGATATCATTCTGTAAAGGCAGTTCGGTATTTGCACCGCTAATGGCCGAAGCCAAACCGGATGTAATATCTATCGACTGGAATGTTGACCTGTTGGATATCAAGAAGCGTCTACCTCAAAATATTGCCGTACAAGGCAACCTCGACCCGCATGTTTTATATGCCGATAAATCGGTGATAAAAGACCGTATCCATCGCCTTTTTGAACGAATGAGGGGCGAAAATGGGTTTATTTTTAACCTCGGTCACGGCATTATGCCGGATATCCCATTTGATAACGTGAAGTACGCGGTAGAGGTTATAAAAGAGTTTAGATATTAGTCTGTCACCCTGAGCCTGTCGAAGGGCGAGTGGTGGCCTTTGCCCACGTGCTTCAACAGGCTCAGCATCACCCAAAACAAATATAAATAGGCCATGTACCAATACGTTTTAGCCATACATATCATATTTGTAGTCTGCTGGATGGCGGGGCTGTTTTACATTGTGCGCCTGTTTATCTACCACCGCGAGGCGCAGGAGAAACCCGAACCTGCCCGCACTATCCTTTCCGACCAGTTTGAGATCATCGAGAAAAAACTGTGGTGGATCATCGCTACCCCAAGTATGTATTTTGTGATTTTGGCAGGGGCCACGATGCTGTACCTAAACCCCGCCTTATGGAAAATGCCCTGGTTGCATGTTAAGCTTACTTTTGTTGTGGTACTGATAGCTTACCATTTCATCTGCCAAAAAATGATGAAGCAAATGGCCAGTGGCGTATTTAAATGGACTTCCATCAAGCTCCGTTTATGGAACGAGCTGGCCACTATTCTACTTTTCGCCATAGTGTTCCTGGTAGTGCTTAAAAGTGCGCTGAACTGGATCTTCGGGGTGATAGGGATAATCCTGTTCAGTTTGATTATAATGTCGGCTGTGAAGGTTTACAAGTATTTCAGAGAGCGGAAGTAGGGTTAAAACTCAATGATTTTGAGATCGCTGTGTAGAGCTATATTTACAAAGTCCCTGTCATCATGTAACAAGGCAATGTTATTACGGATAGCATAAACGGCTATTAAACAATCATTTGGTTTGCGGATGGTTATCCCCTTTTTTCTTAAGGCCCTGTAAAGTTGCGATGCTTCTAATGCCAGGGGGTACGAATTGTTTTCGAGTAGGAGTAGGTCGTTAAAATAACTCTTTAATTCTTCATAGTCTTTATCGTTTAAAACCCCTTGTAGTACTTCCTGAACAATAGTTGGGCAAGTAGCCAGCATCACATTATGTATTTGATCTTCTAAATATCTGGCAGCAAGTGTGCCGGTATCTTTAAAGAAATTTATCCATACCGAGGTATCAACTAAAACGATATCCATTACCTGGCTTCTTCGTCAAAAAATTGAATTTTGCCTTTCAGTTTAAGTATTTTAGCTTGGTTTTCTAAAGCGATATATACTTGTAAAGCTTTTTCTACAACTGCTTTTTTTGTTTTAATATTACTTAGCTTTTGAGCCTTTAGCATTAAATCGTCGCTTATATCAATATTGGTTCTCATACACACAAATATACATAATTATACACATTAAGTTTTATAATACAATTCCTAAATTTTATTTCACCATCTATGCAACCATTCGGCACTCCTTTACATCTTACTGTTAAATGATGTTTTTGGAACCTAAACCTACTATAGATCATCTGGTAAAATGCTGTAAAGACGGGCAGCGAAAGGCGCAGGAATTGCTGTATAAACAACTCGCGGCTAAAATGCTGGGTGTGTGCATGCGCTACGCTACCGATAAAATGGAAGCGGAGGATATGCTGCAGAACGGGTTTATAAAAGTGTTTCAAAAAATAGCCGATTACCGGGGCGATGGTTCGTTTGAAGGCTGGGTGAGGCGCATTATGGTGCACAGTTCCATCGAATATTATCGCCGCCACCATAAAATGATGCAGGTAGTTGATATTGACGAAGCCGGGTATGAGCTATCGGTGAATGCCGCGGCATCAAGTAGCCTGGAAGCGCAGGACCTGCTGGTATTGATAAAATCCTTGTCGCCGGGTTACCGCATGGTGTTTAACTTATATGCTATTGACGGGTACTCGCATAAAGAGATAGCCGATATTATGGGCATCAGCGAAGGGGCGTCAAAGTCGCAATTATCAAGGGCGAGGGCTATTTTAAAGGAACAGATATTGAAAATAGACAATAAAAAATATGGATATGCAGGATAAAGAAATTGACAGCCTGTTTAGGTCTAAGCTTGATAATTTTGAGGTTGAGCCATCCGCCGCAGTATGGGGCGGCATTACATCCCAAATTGATAAAAAGAAAAAGCCGTTTGGCGTTTACCTTAGCATTGCCGCGAGTTTGCTGATATTACTTGGTGCGGGCTTGTGTTTTGTATCAAACACAAAAGAAATTACTAAAAAGCCGGTGCAAATTGCGGTGGCTAAAAACAATAAGCCTGCAAAAACAATTATACAGCCGGTAACTGTGGCGCCAAAGTTAGCTGGGCCGCAAACGGAAAAAGTTGCAGTTATAAATACAATAGCGTCGCGTAAGCAAAAAATAAAGGTTGTTAAAGAGCAACCGACTGTAATAAAACAAGGGCAAGTGATACAGACTGTACCGCAGTTGGTGCAAGTGGTTCAAAAGATAGATGTGCCGGTAAAGTTTGTAGTGCCCGATATGTCTGTGCCTTTTAATGATAAAATTGACTTACCCGACAATCAACCGTTAAAAACAAATACTTTAGCGGCGCAGGCACAAGATGCACCTGCAAGTAAAACATTGGCCGCGGCGCCGGTTAAAAAGCACCGCATCCGTAATTTTGGCGACTTAATAAACGCTGTAGTGGGTAAGGTTGATAAACGTAAAGATAAACTGATAGAGTTTTCGACCACTAAAGATGAGGACGATTCTACCCTGAGCGGATTGAACCTTGGCTTCATTAAAATAAAAAAGACAGAAGAATAGAATATAAATATACACGATGAAAAGCCTGATTTTTACCACATTGATATGCCTTGCGGCAACCGCCCTGTTTGCACAAACAGACACTGTTAAAACCAGTTTCGATACTGCCAAAACCCGCCGCACCAGGATTCGCCTTGGCTTTGGCGATGATGTAACGCAGGTTGCCATAAACGATACCAATTCGGTACATTCTAAAGCGCCGGGCTTCTCGTTCGGGCTTACGTTTACCAGGTTTGATATTGGGTTGAGCACTCTGAACGATAATGGCAGCTTTAAACTATCGCCAACCAACCAGTTTTTAAATTACCGCTCGTGGAGGAGTAGTAACATAGGTTTCGACATAGTGCAGTTAAGTTACCGTTTCAATAGTTCGTTCAGGATCTACACAGCCGGCGGTTTCGACTGGACAAACATCCGCCTGCGCGAAAGTGTAACCATACTGCGCAACCAGGCGCCGCTTGCCTACACGGTAGATAATGTTAAATACGACAAGAACCGCCTGTCGGCAACTTACATCCGCGTGCCGGTAGCATTTGATTTCCGTACCCATGATGACGACGACGGCCGCAGGTTCCACTTTGTTGGTGCTGCCGAACTGGGCCTACGTATTAGCAGCAGCCTTAAACAGGAGAGCAAGGAGAACGGCTCGCAAAAGTTGAGCGGCAACTATAACTTCGCTAAGTTTAGGTATGGTGCATCGTTTCGCGTTGGTTATGGTGCAATAGGCGTGTTTAGTAAATACTATTTTAATAATATGTTTGAGAATAGCCCCGCACAGGATGGGCTAAGAAACTTCACCTTTGGGATGAGTGTTGGTTGGTAAACCATTTAGTATCTTTGCCCGCAATGGCAGAATCTCCTTTTTTACAGGCAATATCAGTTACCAGGACATACGGCGGGGCCGAAGCATCAGGGGTTAAAAATATTGACCTTGAGATTGTCCCCGGAAATATAACAGCTATAATTGGCCAAAGCGGTAGCGGTAAAAGTACTTTACTTAGGTTGTTTTATGGTTTGCTTTCGCCAGATAAAGGCATTGTGAAGTTTAAAGATGAACGCATTTGGGGCCCTGAAGAAAAACTGATTCCCGGCCATGATGCCATGAAAATGGTAACACAGCATACCGACGACCTTAATCTTTTTGCCCGTGTTTGGGATAACGTTGCCGCCATGCTGCCCAGCACCAATGTAAAGTTTAAAGAAGAAAAGACCGAGCAGGTGCTTACCCAGCTAAACATGATGCACCTGGCCCTAAAACGCGTTGCCGACTTAAGTGGTGGCGAGAAACAACGTGTGGCAATAGCCCGCGCCATTATTACCCGCCCCGATGTTTTATTACTTGATGAACCCTTTAACCAGGTTGATACCTCGTTTCGCGAGGGGTTACAGCACGATATCAGGCAGATCGTAAAAGAAACGGGCCTTACCGTGGTAATGGTATCGCACGACCCGGCCGAAGTACTCTCCATGGCTGATGAACTGATCGTTTTAAAGGATGGAGAGATTGTAGAAACCGGTCACCCCAAAACGCTTTACCACGCACCTGCTAATTTATACACAGCCGAATTACTTACCAATTGTAATGTACTTAATATTGAGGAAGCTAAGGCCTGCGGCATTGTAACCGAAAAGGAAGCCGTGGTTATATATCCCGAATGGATCCGCCTGAACAATGTGCTTAAAACCAATAAATGGACAGTAAAGCAAGTGCTGTTTAAAGGTTTTTACGAAGATCTGATACTGGAGAATAACGGCGTGATCCTCCGCGTTGTGAACGGCGATAGCGGCAAATACAACGATGGCGACATAGTTGGCCTCAAAATAAAAAAATGGCTGGAGTATTAACAGGAGATGTGCAAATGTGCAGATTGTAGATGTGCAGATGCACTCAATTTGCATATCCGCACATCTGAAATCTGCATATCTATCGTTAGATCTCAAAAGATGATAACTTCACAAATTGCTGCACACGTGCGGCAACCTCTTCGTCTGTTAAGTTTTTGATCTTCTCGGTACCGAATTTCTCCACACAGAACGACGCCAGGGCCGAACCAAAGATGATAGCATTCTTCATGTTATTGAAGCTAACCGTACCAACTTTAGCCATATAGCCAATAAAGCCACCCGCAAAGGTATCGCCGGCGCCGGTTGGGTCAAATACCTCGGCGAGCGGAAGGGCAGGGGCCGAGAAAATATGGTCCTCGTGGAATAATAATGCACCGTGCTCACCTTTTTTAATGATCAGGTATTTTGGGCCCATGGTAAGGATCTTGTTAGCTGCTTTAACCAACGAGTATTCGCCCGATAACTGGCGTGCTTCGGTATCGTTAATGGTTAAAACGTCAACCATTTTAATGGTCTCCAGCAAATCGTCCATTGCAATATCCATCCAGAAGTTCATGGTGTCCATTACAATCAGTTTGGGGCGGTTTTTAAGCCTGTTGATAACCGTTTGCTGTACTTGTGGGGTTAAGTTACCCAGCATTAGGTATTCGCAGTCCTGGTAAGCCTCAGGGATTATCGGGTCAAAATCGGCTAATACATTTAACTCTGTAGCTAAAGTATCGCGGCTGTTCATGTCGTTATGGTATTTGCCACTCCAGAAGAATGATTTTTCGCCTTGTATTATCTGCAGGCCTTCGGTATCTATCCCGTGGTTGTTAAAGTCCTTTATTTCTTCCTCGGGGAAATCATCACCCACTACAGCAACGATCTTTATCTTGTTATAAAAGTAAGAAGCGGCCAAACTTGCATAGGTAGCAGCCCCTCCAACAATTTTATCTGTCTTTCCAAAAGGGGTTTCAATTGCGTCAAACGCCACAGTACCAATAACTAACAAACTCATGTAAAATATTTTTAATTTTTTTTTGTGCAAATATTGTGAAATTACCTCAGAAATCATACTTTTGCACCACTCCAATACGGAAAAACACTCCTGAGTAGCTCAGCTGGTTAGAGCATCTGACTGTTAATCAGAGGGTCCCTGGTTCGAGTCCAGGCTCAGGAGCTTGAAAATCAATGACTTAACCCCCACTCTGGCGAGTGGGGGTTTTTCTTTGCAGAAAATTTGCAGAAGATTCTCACAAAAAAACCAGTACCTCTTTTTTGCAGAACTTTGTTATTACGCCGATTGATAGTTAGTATTGCTACGAAATGGCGGATTATTGGTTTCTTATTGGCCAAATTTAAGGGTGTTATTTAATAAAAAGCCGTTAAAAGGGCTATTGTACGGTAAAATAGGCCATCTGGGGATGGATGTCTACGAGTATGAGAAAGACTTGTTCCACACTGATCATGAGCACTACAAGTCTAAAGATCCGCTACTCTAAAAACTGATGAACTATGAGAACGCTTACCCTCACCAGGCTTTTTGACCATTGAAGCCTTAGTTCAAATTGCCAAAGAAATGATCAGGAACCTCTATTGCTGGCAAAAGGAAAAAAAAATTGACTATTCCTGACGGCACTCTAAAAAGCCAGGAAGCAGCAAATTGACTGGGAACGTAAGGGCATAAACACCCCAAATCTTTTTAAAGCAATTGGCGTAGATTATTAGAGAAGGCTTAGGTTGCCTCAAATTGCGTTTCAGTTCCATTTGTTACAGCGGAGAGTTGTAGACGATAAATAAACTACAATCAGCGAGGAGTGACTTAAATCATATTTTGACTTGTTTATCATCATGCCTTTCCAGTATCGCTTTGACTAAATTTGTTACCGCAATACTAAAAATCTGATGTACTATAAATTAATTATAGCTTTAGACGGGTTGTATTGTGTTATATTTAACAAACTTTCTCTATCTACTCCTAATTATTAAATACTTAATCTGACTTTAAATGCCAATAAACCTACGAGCGTGCAAGACGGTAAAATATCAGGGTTAACAATGCCAAGGGTTTTAAATGTTAACGAAGAGCTAACGATGTTTCTCGAAGCCGCAGGGCTTAACGGCGTTTCCACTGACCAGAACCTCCTCGTATTGAAAGCATTTGGCGATACCACTTGCTATCTGAAAGATGATAATTTCAATTTTAATTTAAACGAACTATTACCTAATGAAGTTGCTATGTTCGTCAAAGCAGCAGCACATAAAGCCATAACTTCAAAGCAACGGGTGACACTACACGACCTGAATTTTGAAGGTAACCATTCCGTAAACATCGTCATAAACCCAGTTTTTAACGGAGATATGAAAGCGCAGCAATTGCTCATCCTGTTTACCAAGAATAAAAAAAAACTGAAAGACAATTCTTTGATCGGCCCTGGAGATATGAAGCAACTCACCCGCGAACACCTGGCCAGTTTGGAGCAAGAACTCGCTGATGCCAAAAGCAACCTGGAAGCAGCTTATGAATCCATAAATTTTTCCAATGAAAATATTCAGGCTTATAATGAGGAATTACAGTCTGCCAACGAGGAAATGCAAAGCGCGAATGAGGAACTGCAATCTGTCAATGAAGAATTACAAACGATTAATAAGGAACAGCAGGAAACTAATGCGGAATTGACCGAATCAAATGATGACCTGAATAACTATTTTCGAAGCAATACCAATGGTCAGTTATTTGTTGACAATAACCTGTTATTAAAAAAATATTCACCGGGTGCTTTAAAACATATTAATCTACGGGAAAGCGACATTGGCAGGCCGTTGGCGGATATCACTACAAATATCAAATTTGAAACGCTGATTGCAGATATCCTACAGATCATGCAGGACGGCCAAACCATTACCAGGGAGGCGGAATCTTCCGAAGGGAAAACATATCAGGTTATGACCATGCCCTATATTCGGCAGAACACGGGAAAAACGGACGGCGCTATTATCAGCTTTTATGATATTAGCGAACTAAAGAAATTATTGGCTGCGCTGGGTATAAGCAATAAAAGTCTGGCCGATTCTGTTACAGCGATCGAACAGAGCAGCGAAATAATAAGCAAATCCCTCGAAAAGGAAAAGCACCTGAATGTATTGAAAAGCCGCTTTGTGTCTATGGCTTCCCATGAATTCAAAACGCCCCTCACATCTATTCAGCTTTCTGCCGAGCTGATCGGAAGACTCGCACAAGATCTGGATCATCCCATCATTAAAAAATATACGGAAACCATAAAAAATGCCGCTAAGAATCTAACCAATATCTTAAATGACTTTTTATCCCTGGAACTGCTGGAAACTGGTAACATCAATCCTATCCTTAGTGAATTCGATGTGGTAAAATTCGCAGAAGACATAACCGAAGATATGCAGTCCCTGGCCAAAAAAGAGCAACAAATCGTATTTCGCCATACCGGCCAGGGCCATTTAGTTACCCTTAATTCATCGTTGCTTAAGAACTGCCTTATAAACCTGATCAGCAACGCGATCAAATATTCCGGTCCAGATTCTCTGATCGAGTTTCGCACCAAGACCACCGGTAGCTATTTGACTATCATTATCAAGGATAACGGCATTGGTATACCTAAAGAAGATCAGCAGCATTTATTCGAGGCCTTCTTCCGCGCGCATAATACTGGAAATATCCCGGGAACAGGATTGGGACTGAATATCGTAACACGCTATGTTGCGTTAATGAACGGAAAGGTCAGGTTTAAAAGCCAGGTAAATGAAGGCACTACTTTCACGATCACATTTCCTATAAGGCCAAACTTCCCGGGTAATTAATTTGTTAAAGCGGGCCTTTTTGCGGTTACTACAGTTTTTAAAATATCTAAATCCCTGAAAATAAATAAATTAGCTTGTAACAATTACGAGACATTCAGGTTGTATTAATATAAACCTTTTATAGCCCATGGCCAAAATGATCAATCAACAGTATATTATTGCCATTGGCGCATCCGCCGGAGGCTTAGAAGCTATCTCCGCCTTTTTTGATTATACTCCTCTGGACTCCGTATCTTATATCCTGATCCAGCACCTATCCGCAGATTTTAAAAGCCAAATGGTGCAAATATTGGCTCAACATAGTAAATTACAGATCGTCGAGGCGATAGAAAATGTGGATATCAAAGCCAATACGGTTTACCTGATACCAAGTTCTAAGTTTATGGCCGTTAAAAAAGGCCGGCTGATCCTTTCAGACAAAAAAGATCAACCAAGGCCACACATGACGATCGACTATTTCTTTACGTCGTTGGCCAAGGAATGCGGCAACAAGGCTATCGGAATTGTTTTATCAGGGACCGGCGATGATGGTTCGAAAGGAATTGAAGCAATCAAAAAAGCTGGCGGTATCGTATTAATTCAAGATCCTGCTACCGCGAGTTTCAATGGCATGCCACTTGCTGCTATAGCGACTGACTGCGCAGATATGATCCTTTCACCCCAGGCTATGCCCCAGGTCATCGAAGACTATGTAAAGGACGGCATTCTTGAGCTGTTGACCGACCAAGCTGCTGAACAAATCAGCGAAAAGGAACTTGATAATATATTTAGCTTGATCAAAGGCAACATGCCTCTGGATTTTTCAGATTATAAACGCCCTACGATTATTCGGCGGATCAAACGGCGAATGGTGCACTATAACCTTAACAAAGTAGATAAATACTATCAATTCTTAAAAGGGAATGCTACAGAGATCACCTTATTGGCCAATGATTTTCTGATCAGTGTGACTTCCTTCTTCCGCGACCCGGAAGCGTTTAAGATCATCGAAGAAACCGTTATCCCGGATATCATCAAAAAAAACAATACTGATGTGTTAAAAATTTGGGTGGCCGGTTGCGCCACTGGCGAAGAAGCGTATTCCTTGGCGATACTTATCATGGAATATTTAAATAAAAACAGCAAAAATATCGAAGTCAAAATATTTGCTTCAGATATAAGCAAAGCGGCACTGGATACCGCTTCAAAGGGAGTTTATCCGGAAAGCATCACCAAAACAGTATCAAAGAAAAGACTTCAGCAGTTTTTTGACAAGGAAGGGACATCATACAAAATCAAGCATGAGATCCGGAAAATGCTGATCTTCGCGCAGCATGACTTAACAAAAAATCCACCATATTGTAACATCGACCTGATCAGCTGCCGGAACCTGTTGATCTATCTCAATACCGCTTTACAGCAAAAAGTGTTCGCCATGTTGCATTTTGGGCTAAAGGAAGGTGGTTATCTTTTTTTAGGGCCCAGCGAGAGTGCTACTGTTATTAAGGACAGCTTTAGTGAGATCAGTGGTAAATGGAATATATTCAAAAGTAATAAAGCCGGACGGGCTATCCGGTTCGATACATTTTCGTCGCACAGGGTAGGAGAATTAAAGACCACTACCATCGAAGTAAGCAAAAAGAACAGCACTCCAGTATCTAAATCTGAGCTCGAAGACCAGGTTAATTCAGCTTTGCTAAAAGAAGGCGATTTTAACGGCGTTTGTACCGACGAAAATCTCTCGGTCGTTCGGTCTTTTGGCAATACAAAACCTTATCTAAAAAATATCAATTTCAATCACAACCTGAACGACCTGTTGCCGCAGCATATTTCCATCGCCTTTAGGGCGGCGGCTCACAAAGCTCTGAAACTAAACGAACGGGTTATAATGAGTCAACTGGATGTCGAAGCTAATGGTAGATCAAAGCATACGATCAATATCATTTTGCGCCCGTTTAATATAACCGGATCAGCAGAACGTTTACTGTTGGTGTTGTTTACAGAAAGCCAAACCAAAATAGCAGGAGAAAATGTGATCCGTGTGGAAGATATAAATGAAGTGACCAAAGAACACCTGATCAGTCTCGAACAGGAGGTTGCCCAGTTAAAACACACACTTGGTGTGGCCCATGAACACATCGCCTCTTCAAATGAAAATATGTCGTCCTTTAATGAAGAGCTGCAATCCGCTAACGAAGAAATGCAGTCCGCCAATGAGGAAATGCAAAGTTCGAACGAAGAGTTGCAATCGGTGAATGAGGAATTGCAAACGGTCAATAAGGATCATCAGCAGACTATTGACGATTTAACCGATCTGAATGACGACCTGAACAACTATTTTCGCAGCAATACTAACGGCCAGTTATTTGTTGACCGGGACCTCCTGCTGAAAAGATATTCGCCCGGAGCGGTGACGCATATCAATATTCGAGAGAGCGATATTGGCCGCCCGCTCAGCAATATCACGACGAACATCATATTCGAAACGCTGATCGATGATGTCAGAAAAGTTATCAATGATGAGGAGTCCATCACACGCGAGGCTGAGGCAAAGGATGGGAAAATCTACCAAGTCATGACCATGCCTTACCTGAAGAAAAACAGTAAAAAAGCAGATGGTGCCATTATCAGTTTTTACGATATCACAGAACTGAAAAAGCTGTTGAAGGAACTGAATATTAGCAACAAGAGCCTTGATGGCAGTAATAAGAGCCTGCTCAGGATCAATGCCGACTTAAATAATTTCGTATTTGGTGCTTCACATGATCTGAACGCCCCGATCGTCAATATTGAGATGTTGCTGGAAATACTCAATGATAAACTGGACACGAAGGACCCGGAGGTTTTGGAATTATCTGGCATGATGAATAAAGCAGTTAACAATTTCAAAGCCATCATCAGTGACCTGGCTAAGATTGGCTATATTGAAACGGAAGATACAGATGATAAACTGGAAAGCTTTCCTGCACTTTTTAAAGAAATCAAGGAGACCCTATCTGAAAAAATAAAAATATCAAAAGCCATTTTTCATACGGATTTTAGAAAAAAGGAAGTTCGGTTTGCAAAAAAAAATCTGCGAAGTGTTATGTTTAATGTGATCACAAACGCAATAAAGTTTAGCTCACCCGACCGTTTGCCGGAGATCAGCATCAAAACAGAAATAGAAGGTGAGTACACTGTGTTGACAATAACAGATAACGGCATCGGCATTACAAAAGATGAGGTAGACCATATTTTTAAAAAGTACAAACGGGTCAATGAAACTGCCGAAGGAACGGGTATCGGATTGTATTTGATTAGGAAAATCGTCAATGCCTCCGGCGGTAAGATCGATGTAACATGTAGTCCAGGCGAAGGCTGTTCTTTTAGCGTGTTTTTTAAAATGTAAAACAGTTTTCATATACCGGTTACAATTGCGATAGTTTTAAATGGTGCAGAGCGCGCATATTAATACTTTTATTCACCGCGGGAAAACGAAATATGGACAAGGCAAAAAAACTATTGAACTGATATCGTCAACAAAAGGCTCGCTAATCAAATAAACAAAAAAGAAAACGTCTAACCGGACTCATTGCCGCCAACAAGGCTTTGACTAAAGCAGCCTGGAAAACGGCATTGATTTAAAACGACTTTACACGTTTCCAGTTAGATAAGTTAGGTTATTGTACATGCTGCAGACCAACAGCTCTTCTTAAAAGATGTTTGCCGAATCGCAGTCGAGACCAGTGAGTTTAAGGTTTCCTGAGTAAGCCGTATCGATGCTAACCAGCGAGCGATACGTGAACCTGGTGGAAAGCTGTGGCTGGTTAAAATTGATCATCGAACCTTTCAAATTTTCCTCTATTCATTTTCTCCCTTCAAATTAAGCAGGTATTATCTAAAAATAATAATTCATTTATCTTCGGTACTCCGAAGAAACTCGTCTGACCGGTTTTTGTCATCAGGTTAAGCACAGACGGCGTTCATTTAAGAAGCATCATATTTAAAAATACAAGAATAATTACATTAGATTTGTTACTGCTCCTCTATCGTTTCTTTGTTTTAATTCAATCAAAAAATCATGGTGAAAATTGTCGATAAACAATACATTATAGCCATTGGTGCTTCTGCCGGTGGTTTGGAAGCAATTTCCGCATTTTTTGATTATACCCCGCTTGACGCGGTTTCCTATATCTTAATACAGCACCTGTCCTCTGATTTTAAAAGCCAGATGGCCCACCTACTGGCACAGCATAGCAAACTGGAAGTTATCGAGGCTATTGAAAACGTGGACATTAAGCCTAATACCGTTTACCTGATACCAAGTTCCAAATTCATGACCGTTGAAAACGGCAGGCTCTTGCTGTCTGATAAAAAAGATCAATCCCGTCCATATATGACGATTGATTATTTTTTCACTTCCCTGGCGAAAGAGCGAGGAGATAAGGCCATAGGGGTCATACTATCCGGTACAGGCAATGATGGTTCAAATGGTATTGAAGCCATCAAAAATGCCGGGGGGCTTGTGCTTGTTCAGGAACCCGCCACTGCAGCCTTTGATGGGATGCCACTGGCGGCTATCGCTACTGAATCGGCCGATCTGGTGCTGTCACCGGAGGCTATGCCTAAGATTATTGAAAATTATGTAAAAGAGGGCAAAGTGACATTACCTACCGGTCAAAAACCGGACGATATTACTGAGGAGATGCTTGGGCAGATATTCAACCTCATCAAAGCGAACCTACCAATGGATTTTTCGGAATATAAGCGTCCGACCATTATCAGGAGGATCACTAAGCGAATGGCCGAGCACAATTTTAATCAGGTTAGTAAATACTATAATTATTTAAAAGATAACCACTCGGAAATCGGGTTGCTGGCAAATGATTTTTTGATCAGTGTAACATCCTTTTTCCGTGACCCTGATGCTTTTAAGATCATCGAAAAAAAAGTAATCCCTGATATCATCAAAAACAACAACGAAATATTGAAGATATGGATAGCTGGTTGCGCGACGGGAGAAGAAGCATATTCGATGGCTATTATTATGAAAGAATATTTGACGCTACACCCAAAAGAACTTGAAATTAAAATATTTGCAACGGATATCAGTAAACCCGCTTTGGATACCGCATCTAAAGGCATTTATCCAATTACAATAGAAAAAACAGTTTCCAAAGAAAGGTTAAATAAATACTTTACAAAAGATGGAGTATCTTACAAAATTAAGCACGAGATCAGAAAAATGCTGGTATTTGCCAAGCATGACCTTGTTAAAAACCCACCTTACTGCAATATCGACCTGATCAGCTGCCGGAATTTACTCATCTATCTAAACCCGGTATCGCAGAAAAAAGTGTTTGCCATGATGCATTTTGGATTAAAACAAAATGGCTACCTGTTCCTAGGCCCCAGTGAAAATTCCGGTACATTAAAAGAAGATTTTGAAGAGATCAATACAAAATGGAACATACTTAAAAGTAATAAAACCGGGCGTGCGGTCCGGTTTGATTCTTTTTCGTCTCATGTGATCGAAGGGGCAAAAATAAATAATAAGGAAGTGAATAAAAAGACACTTCTTCCGGCTTCCAGATCTGCTTTGGAGGAACAGATCAATTCCTTCCTATATAAAGAATCCGGCCTTACCGGTATCTGTACTGATGAAAACCTGTCGGTGATCCAATCATTCGGTGATATTAATTCCTACCTTAAAAATGAAAATTTTAATTTCGATTTGAATACGCTGCTTCCAGATAGTATATCTATTATTTTTAAGGCGGCGGCCCATAAGGCGTTGATGCTGGATGAAAGAGTGTTACTAAAAGAAGTAACCATTGAAGATGCCGAAAATTTAAAAAGTACTATAGTCAATATCACCATTAGCCCCTTTTATGTAAACAATTCGGAGAAACGGTTGCTGCTTGTCATTTTGTCAGAGTCAAAAACGGTTGCCAGGGAAGAAAATATTATCAGCCCAGCGGATATCAATGAGATCACTAAAGAGCATTTGATCAGTATGGAAATGGAAATTGCCGAATTAAAACATAGTCTCGCAGTAGCTCAAGAGAGTATAGCGTCCTCGGATGAAAATATGCAATCTTACAACGAAGAGCTGCAATCGGCTAATGAAGAAATGCAATCATCCAATGAGGAGATGCAAAGTACCAATGAAGAACTTCAATCCGTTAACGAGGAACTACAGACCATCAATAAGGAACACCAGATGACCATTGATGAATTAACCGACCTTAACGACGACCTGAATAATTACTTTCGCAGCAACACCAACGGCCAGCTTTTTGTAGACCGTGACCTGCTCTTAAAAAGATATTCTCCAGGAGCGGTAAAGCACATCAATATACGCGAGAGTGATATTGGTCGTCCCCTCAGCAACATCACTACCAATATAAAATTTGAGACGTTAATGGATGATATCAAACAAGTAATTTTGGAAGAGACAACCATTACCAGAGAAGCGGAAGACGTTGACGGTAAGATATATCAGGTAATGACTATGCCTTATTTGAAAAAGGGCAGTAAAAAAGCAGACGGAGCCATTGTTACTTTTTACGATATTTCAGAACTTAAAAAGTTATTAAATAACTTGGATATAAGCAACGTCAGGTTACAGAAATCAATCAAAACTTCGGAAGATGGAAAAGCGGAAGTAAGCCTGTCTTTGGAAAAGGAAAAAGAATTAGGTGTCTTGAAAAGCCGTTTTGTTTCAATGGCATCGCATGAGTTCCGGACACCCTTAAGTTCGATACAGTTATCAGCTTCGCTGATCGATAAATATGCAAAGCCATTTGACAATGCCAACATTAACAAACATGTCGGTAAAATAAAGATTTCTGTTGGTAACCTAACCGCCATTCTGAATGACTTTTTATCCCTGGAAAAATTGGAAAGTGGAAAAGTAGAACCATCGCGAACACTGTTTGACATCGTTGAATTCGGTGAAAACATCACCGAGGAAATGCAGATGATCTCAAAGCAAAACCAAAAGATCATTTTCCAACACTCCGGCACCACCAGTAAAGTGAAGATGGATCAGTCCTTATTAAAGAACTGCGTGATAAATTTGATTAGTAACGCGATCAAATATTCCGGTGAAGAAACATTTATCGAATTCAATTCAACTATAAATGATGGCGTATTAACGCTGGTAGTAAAGGATAATGGGATCGGTATTCCAGATGATGATCAGAAACACCTTTTCGAGGCGTTTTTTAGGGCCCATAATACGGGAACTATTCCCGGGACTGGTTTGGGTTTAAATATCGTAACCAGGTATACTAACCTTATGAATGGACAGATAAAATTTGAAAGCAAAGTAAAAAAAGGGACGACTTTTACGCTTGCTTTTCAAATATAATGATGTTATACATGCCTTTCTTTGGTGCAAAGTAAATGATTTGGTAAACTGACGTCCAGAAAGTGCTCAATAGATAGAATTAAAAGTTAGTGTTGCTGACCTCAAGAAAAATTGATGAATATAAGCACACAAAAGGCTGGATTTACATAGTCAGGAGCGGATTAAGTTCCAATATTTTTCTTTCGAAAAGGCATTTCCGGAAACCATTTTACAAAAACACCTAAAGAATCGATCTGAAGCTTTCTTTCGGCAGTTCGACGGAAATCTTTTGAATGAATCAAGCTCGTTAAGCAATGTATCTTTTGCAAATTGTTAGCAGTAGCCAGCTGTTCTTCAAGTCCGTCATTTTTATTGAATCAGCCAAACGTTCAGCAGATAGTTGTTTACCTTATTCTTTGCTGTTTGAGACTGGGTAGGATACTTCCGGTACATCTTTCCCATTTATTAAGTCCCACTTTCATTTCGAGTTGATCCATACTATTATCAAAATAGTTACGAAGTAAATTAAATGATTAAGATCATTTAATAGCGTGCTGTATATCAAATTATTATTTAAAGAGGTAGGATAACTTCGCTGCATTAATAATTAAATGCCGCATGAAAAAAGAAAATCAAATCAGTACCTTATTTCTTGACATCGGCGGCGTTTTGCTCACTAAGCCTTATTTCAGTGCTCATGAATAAGCTTGCTAAAGACTGTCTCCTTACCATAAATGGAGGTTCCTCAAGTATAAAATATGCTTTATATGAAATTAACGGTACGCTTAATCAATTACTTTCCGGCGAAATGGAAGGCATCGGAAGCGGTGATGCCAAACTCAGCTTCATCCATTTAGAAAGTAGCCAAAGTCATCAGGTTAACATCCCTGTCGCTGACCACAATGAAGCCTCAAATTGGCTGATTAACTGGCTGGAAGAGGAAACCGAATTTATAAGGGTGAAGGCAATAGGCCACCGCATAGTTCAGGGTATGGAACATACCGCGCCAGAAAAGATTACCGACAGGCTATTGAAAGAACTAAAGGACATAAGCCCTTATGACCCTGAACATTTGCCCGTCGAGATCAAATTGATCGAAGTATTTAGAAAACGCTATCCGAATATTCACCAGGTAGCTTGCTTCGACACTTCTTTCCACGCATCAATGCCAGATCTTGCCAAGCTGATACCCATCCCGTTAAAATATCGTGATAAAGGGGTTAAACGATATGGTTTCCACGGACTGTCTTATTCCTACCTAATGGAAGAGTTTGAACGGACCGCAGGAGCTGAAAAAGCAAAAGGAAAGATCATTATTGCCCATTTGGGTAGCGGTGCTAGTCTTGCCGCAGTAAAAAATGGTAAAAACTTGGATACCAGTATGGGGTTTACGCCTGCATCAGGCTTAACGATGAGTACCCGTACCGGCGATCTTGATCCGGGCGTAGCCTGGTATTTACAAAAGTTTGAAAAGCTCACGCCTGCGCAATTTAATCACCTGGTCAATCATGAATCTGGTTTATTAGC